>JBBCAX010000298.1:0-1046 GCA_051382335.1 Deltaproteobacteria bacterium TL4 | reverse complement strand
GTGAAGGAACCAAACTTGTTATTCAAGCCTCCGATATTTTTTGACAATTCTTTGACGATACGGCTCGTTTCCGCAAATTTTTCATTGAGCTGTCGGTCAGTTTCCGCAAATTTTTCATTGAGTTGCCGGTCGGTTTCCGCAAATTTTTCATTGAGTTGCCGGTCGGTTTCCGCTGTTTTTTCTTTCATCTCACGGCTGGTTTCTTTGAGTTGCCGATCAGTTTCCGCTGTTTTTTCCTTCATCTCACGGCTGGTTTCCTTGAGTTGACGGTCGGTTTCTTTGAGTTGTTGGTCGGTTTCTTTTTGGGCGATTGCCAAGCTGGCAACCAGTTCCTTGAGTTCTTGATCGGTCATAAGCCCTTTTCAGACAAGCGTTTTTTTAAGTAGGCATTTTATTCCATTCTGACAAGAAACTGGACGAAGAGCAAGCGGAATTTCAAAGCAGACGCGGCTGGAACCACAGAGGAAAGGTTACGAAACAAAGATCAAAGCATTCCCAAACTGGAGCTTGGGAACGAGGAGAAATTTAAGGTAGGGTGCCGCTTAAGCGAAGCGAGCGCGCCACTCAAGGTAGGGTGCCGCTTAAGCGAAGCGAGCGCGCCACTTAAGGTAGGGTGCCGCTTAAGCGAAGCGAGCGCACCACAAAGAGAAAACACGGTAGAAAATCTCGCAACCAGGACAGACCCATCAGAAGGTTTTGGGGATAAAGTTGGCGGGAGTTTCAAGGGAAAAGACTTCATCATGGATGGCGGCCAGATACAGACCCGATTGCAGGACGTCCTCTCTCACGGAAGACTCGGTATCCACATAGACAACCATTCCCCTGATTGTTTTGTCGGAAAACTCCGGAAAAAACATCCGGAAGTTTTTCAAAATCTCCAGCGTTTGGTCCAAATCCCGTTGTTCCAGACGACTTTTGATTTCAATCACATACAACTCATTCACCGTCCCATTCGTATAGGCCACCGCGTCCACTTCCATATTCTTTCCCTCTTTTCTTTTGCGGAGACGGGTCAGAAAGGTATCCATCCCAAAGCGTTCTGTCAT
>JBBCAX010000297.1:0-4865 GCA_051382335.1 Deltaproteobacteria bacterium TL4 | reverse complement strand
AGCTTCTATAGGAAGCTTTAACTTAAAATACTTGGTGGGAGACAAGTGTTTTTAGCGCACTCATCACCTACCTTATTTACCTTTCTATCTCTGAATTTTTGTTCGTTCAATCTGGAGCATTCCATGTATCAATGCTGGATTTCAAAACGACTCTTTTTACTCAAAATTAGGGTTTCGTATGGTTGGGTTTTGTCTTTTGTGAAAAATTTAGTCACAGGGATCAAGGCTTTTGATTGCAAAAATTCGGTCAAACCTCGATTTTTACGACTTATAATTGGAACGCTGCTAATAGCAATTCTCTCAGGATGTACTACAAGCGCAATAAAGTGGAAATTAAAAACAAAAGCGTCACTTCGAGGACCAATGGTCGTGGACAAAGACTATATCTACTTTGGTGATAAAGATGGTTTTCTATACAAGATTGACATGAGATCTGGGAAATTAGAATGGACAAAACAATTACAAGAAAAAATTCTTGAAAACATCAATATTGTTGATGGAAAAATTATTTTTAAAGGGTCTGATTTTTCAAAAAAAGGCAGTAGGATCTATGAAATAGAAGGCAATGGAAATGTTTTATGGGAACATAAAATAATAGAAGATTTTTCTGGACCAATTTCAATCTCGAATAATTTAATTACTTTTACAAGTGGGAATTCGATCCACACGATTGATTTAATAAATAGAAAAGAAACCAAATGGAAATTTGATAATAATTTTAGGACATATACGATTCCAGCAATTTCAAAAGGAAGTCTATTTTTCCATGAAAATTACCAAAGTATTTATGCCATTAACAAAATGAATGGAAAAATTGAATGGGAATTTGATCCCGATCAAAATGGTGGAGGACTAATCCAGTTAGCTGATAACACATTATACTACTTGTTAACCACTCCAACACATTCAGAGACAAAACTTTATGCGATTGATCCTCACAATGGACAAAAAAAGTGGGAATTCAAATTTGGAGGTAATTTTGTAGACTCAATTGTCATAGACAATAAAGGGATTTATTTTGGGACAACACATAACTACCTATATGGATTAAAATTAGATGGGACTGAAAAATGGAAATTCAAAGGTGAGAGTGTAATGGAATGTCCCGCAATTGGAGATAATAAAATTTATGTAGGTAGTGGATATGAAAAACTTTATGCGTTAGATAGGGAAAGCGGCCAACTACTTTGGAAAATGCCTATAGAGGTCGTTACAAGCGATTGTCCCTTTGTACATCAAGACACATTATTTTTCAATGGATCAACAAAAGCAGGTTCTTTTATCTATGCTATCGATCTTATCAAAGCGGAACAAACTGCACAAAAACCTTAAAGCAAAAACGTCGTTAAATTGTAAAAATAATTAACAGGGAGCTAAAATGGCGATACGAGACGATATTATCAACCAAATAAATGGGATACCACTCAATAATGAAATCGAAGGGATTAAATCTGTTAAAACAATTCTTGATTTATCAAATAATCCTGCAATTTTTTTGGACATCATTAGAGAAGATGTTCAAAACAACAAAGGTATTCTACTAAATAAGTTTCCCTCCGCAGCGAAACAGTTAGTAAAGTTTTTGATGGAGGCTCCTGTAAATGAATTAACATACCTGGCCAATACTGTCAGTGACTTTCCAATTACATCTGATGAGGTCTCTGTTTTCTTTCAAGAAAATAAAGACAAAGCTTTTTCTTTAATTAAACAGGTTGGCACCGATGCTGTTAATTCGTTGGCATCACAGTTACAAGGCAGACTTGCAAACGAAATAAAAGCGGTAAATACGATAATAAATACTATAAACAGCGCCAGTGGTTGGAGTGATTTATTATCTCAGCCTCAAATTTTTCTTACAACAATCCAAGCACTGCCTGATGAGGCAATTTCAGTTTTTACCCCATTCTTAGAAAGTGCTGGACTTGGAAATTTAGCAAAAGAAGTTGTCCCTATTTTGGATGGAATTAATGTCATCACAAACCTGACCACAAATTCAGACAGAATTCTGGAGTTTATAAGAGAACCTAAAAAAATATTAGACGTAATTCAGGGTTTTCCCAAAGATAGTGTTATCTATAACGAAATTCTAAGCACCCTTCCTGACACAGAAACTCAAAATTTTTTTAATGATTTACACTCAGGAAACATTAAAAGTTGGCCCGCTTTTTTCCGATCTCACTCAAATTTCTTAACTCAACATTTTCCGGGTTCTGCAAATGTTCTAAAGCTGTTTGAAAATTTTGCTGTATTACCAACAATCATAGAAGGATTAAAGAATCCTCAAGAAACTGGGACAGAACTTCTCCTTGAAGCTATACATATTGAGACCAATCTTCCTCTTCAAAAATCTGATTTTACAAATGCTGAAACTATTGCAAAAACGTTCGGAAAAATTGCAGCAATAAGAATTTTAGAAACACATTCAAACCTTCCTGTGTCCACAGATGAATTAGATCTATCAGCACAGGCTTTAATCAAAGCATTTGAGCAACAAGATTTAATTGAAATAGAGCAAACTTTAGGTGAATTCGTCGCAACGGGAGTCTTTTATCAAATTAAATCTAAATATGCTGCATTTGAGATATTGCAACCTTTAGCAGACAGTTTTATCAGTGGGAAAACGTCTATACCAACCGATGAAATAGCCAAAAAGCTAGTTGCGGGAACAATTTACTTTGCTGCTGCTGTCAGTACAGGAGGGCTTTCTACAGTTCAACAATTAGGGCTTTCATTAATTGGAGGTACCACATCTGATTGGAGTGTGGATCTAACAATCGACGCATGGGGAACAATTAAAGAGCATTTTCAAGGAACTAAAAACATGTTGGATCGTCTCTTTGATGGCGAAGATCGAGATAAAGATTTTTATCCTGAAACCTCTATGTCAAAGGGTTCCGATATAGAGGTAGTCTATAAAGGCGAAGTGGATGATGTTGAAGTTAGAAGTCCAGTGTCAGGCAAGATATTGAGTTATGATATTTCAACAGGTGAAATATGTATTGAAAGCAACAAAGATGGAACCATTCATGTGATTTCTGGGTTGGATTCAAATGCAATGAAATTTATGGAACAGAGTTTCGCTAAATATAGCAAAGGAACTGGGACGGAGTCTCTCGAAGCAGGTTCAACCATCGGTTTTATGATTGTGACATCAGGCAGTGGAAACAAAGCTGAAGGAACCATTCATTATGAAATTCTTTTAGGTGAAAAATTTGGTGCACTAAACAAGGAAGTCCGAGTTGATCCTACCGATTATTGGGAAGAAGGGGGTGAAATGCATTTGGAAGTCCATACCAATGACAAATGGGGAAATAATGACGTCGATCTTGATAATGGAGAAATAGAAGCTTTTCAAATCAATGCGAATGTGAAATTTGATCGAGAGGTAAAAGTTGATTTACTAATTGATGGATCGACGAGTGTTACTTTTGATGGTGGCTATCAAGGTTCAGAATTTACACTTAACTCAGATGGAAGTCCTAAAGACATCTACTTACATGACAAAGGTGGAGGAACAACCGACACCGCAATCGTTAAAATTTTGACTGGTGGATGGAATCGAGATGATGAAAAACCAGGATTTATTACCCGTATCGGTCTAGATTCCGAAGGAGGAATAGCCGCCCAGCAAACTACAGAAACTGTTGATTCTCTTCATGTTGAAGATTCTCAAGTGGGAACCGCTATTTCCTCAGGAACTTTGGCAACCCTTCAAGATTGGTTGAGTGACACTCAACAATTTTTAGCGGACTATGATTCTTTCATTGATGGAGTTGATGAAGAAGTGATCGAAGCAGACGATTTCAGTTACTTGGGAGCGTTTTTGGTCGCGGATCTTGGTGATCAATATCAGGCCAACGGAGATCATTTTTCCTATCTCGAAGAACTCATGCTCAGAAATCCGGTTTCATCCTGGAGTGAAACAGCACTTTCCGCGGTGATAACCGATCAGCAAACGGTTGATAAGCTTAATGAGATCAATCAGAGATTTCAACAAGTCAATGAAGTCGTTATCAAGTATGCTGAAGATCATGAAAATGACGCCCCTGAAAACTATAGCGACATAGCTCATCAATTTGAATCCAATCAAAGCCAGTTTGAAGCACTTCAGGCTAATCCTTCAGATCCAAAGACGTTATATCAAACGCTGTCTATGTGGGATCGAATGCGAATGATTCTGACAGGAGGCCATAAATCCGAAGTGGTATGTGATTTTAGTTACTCTGAAAATAATTCTGAAGGGATTCATGGTGGAACCGATCTTCAACTTTTTAACCCGGAACAATCCCTTTTCAGCCCCTTGAAAGGAAAAATCCATCTGGCTACAGCAAACTCTCTTTGGATTACGCGTCAGGATGGCAGCATTCACAAATGGAGTAATTTGCGAGTATCCCAAAGTATTTTTTCTCAATATCAAGCTTTTGAAGCATCCAATGGACAGATAGAACGCCCCTCCATTACCTTGAATGATACCATCGGTGAATCCCTTTACGGAGGTGAAGTCATTAGTTATGAAATCTACGCACTCGGTGATCCAACCGCTGATGTCAGCACTTGGCCGAAGTTTAATCCCGAGGAGTATTGGGAGAGAGGCTGTCTTGGATTGGAGGTCGTGACCGCCACAGGCACAGAGGGGATTGCTGTTGAGGAAGGGAGTCAGGAGCAACTTACGTTTCGGTTGAAGGTGGGGCATACGGGGGAGATCAAGTTGAAATTGCGGTTTAACTATGAGGGGACGGCGGAAGAGGATCGGGTTTTTGCGTTTTATTATGAAACTTTAGGGGCTGATGGGAGTAGGGTGCAGCATTATGAGTCTGAGCTTGAGGTGACTTTTCCGGCTACTGAGGCGGATGGCTCGGATCAGG
>JBBCAX010000296.1:0-11868 GCA_051382335.1 Deltaproteobacteria bacterium TL4 | reverse complement strand
GAGGGTGCATGATCAAGCAAAGTAATGCCAGCATTGCTTTCATTAGAAACATTACCAAATATATCCTTGAACCACACATACAGGGTATGCTTACCACTCGCAATAAATGTGTAACTCACCTCCCCTGCATAGTGGGGTGTCGTGGGCGTAATCCTCGTCCAGCCCTCCGCCTCGGGGGTTGGTTTGTTGGATTCGGTAGAGAGATAATACGCCGTAAGACCCATATTATCTTTTGCGGAAAGGGAGAGGGTGACTGTAGGCGTTTCTGCGGTGGAAGAACCGCTGTTGATCGTTATAGACCCATTTTGAGGTGGGTGTATATCATTTTCCGGAGGAAGCGAGGATTCATCCATTTTTTCAAACGCCTGTTCAATGCCGCAGGCGGTCATGAGGAGAAATCCAACCCCAATTAAACCCCTCCCCACTCCATGTTTTATTTTCATCATTTTCTCCTTAAAAAACGGTTTAGTAACAGAACAAAAATATTTACCACAGAACACACGGAATACACGGAAAAATAAAAATCATAAATGTCACGCCTTGCGTGGATGCCCGGTGTGGCTACCATTTGCTTTGATAACTGACGAGGAATTGTCCATTTTGTGGATGAATTTGCCATGCTACCGGTTCAGGTTCTTGGGGTTCATCCAGCCAGACGACCGTTGTCCAGGTCGACAACCCAAGCGTGAGCACAGCACCTATCAGGCTGTTTTGTTGATGGGTGTTATATTCAGCCAGGGCCGCCTGGGTTTTCTTTCGGTTGGAAAGGTATTCTGCCTTATTCTGGCTGGTCAGGGTTTTTGCCTTCAATTGTTCCACTTCCTCTTTACTGTCCTGGATACCGTTAAGCTCAGACTGTGTGTAAAGCAACGCTGTCGCGGAACCTGCCAACCATCCATAGAATTTCCATTGCCACGCTTGATGCTTCAAATAAGTGGCATTAGGGTTCAAGAGGAATACTTCTTGATAAGACTGTCCTTTTTTCAAACTCAGTGTTTTGGAAAGCGCTTCATAGTTGCCGCTGGTATGCGAGGCTTCCAGATCGTATTGGCCTTCCGGAAGATCCAGGTGAAATTCACTGATTTCTTCTTCAACCTTTCCCTCTTTCTCTAAAGGCGTTCCACTTTTTTTTGCTTTCAGGTCTCCATTAAGCCTAATCCAAAACTCTCCGTCACCGCTTTTGATTCCCTCTTTTCGGCTGATTTTCAAAGCAAGTTTCGCAGGTAGTGCTTTAAGAGAGAAATCCAGCGAGGTTAGTTTCTGATCCTCAAGGGTGATCTTTTGGGTGAGGGCTTCATACCCCTCTTTGGTAAGGACCATTTGATAGCTTCCTATCGGCAGTTCCAGTTTAGAGACAGGAAGCAGGCGCGGTTTCAATTTAGCGGTGACATACGTTCCTCCTTCCAATTGGAGGGTTGCGTCCGAAGGCATTGCGGTAACGGTTAAGAAGCCTTTGAATTGTCGACCATCGACCAGTTGCACATTAAATTGGTTCGGTTCTCCGAATTTCAAAGTTACTTTTTCGGAAACAGGGACATAGCCCGTCAATTTCAATTCCACTTTGTGGCTTCCCAACGTGGTTTCTACCTCTACCGGGGTTTCTCCGACAGACTTTCCATCCAGGACGGCTTCCGCTTTGAAAGGCTGGCTGGAAATCAAAAATCGAGTTTTGGAGATTTCGAGTGTCAGGTTGACTGAAGTGAGTTGGTTAGCGTTCACCTCCACCTGTTGTGACTGGGAAAGCGTTCCTTTTCTGAGCAGAAGCGTATGTTTTCCCACAGGAACCGCCTCCAGCAAAACATCGGATTTCTGCTCCAGAAGTGTTCCATCCAGGTAAATATCCGCGTCTGTCGGATTGGAGGAAACAAAAACACGACTTGTTCCAGCCAACGCCGAGGAAAGTACCCTGGGTTGGAGCAAAGCCGTCTGCCCCAGAAGCGTAGTCACTAACCCCGCAATGCGTTGATTCAGTTGTTTGGTGTTACAGCTCTCACAGAAATCACTCCGCAGGGTTTTCTTTTCCAGATCAACCAAGGTCAGACTCAACTGGGTATCCGCCCCTTCCCGAACTAATTGTAAAACGAACAGGTTTTCTACCTGCAAGAGTTCCTGTATTTTACGAATACACTGTGTTTCGGTGCATTGCTCCGCTTCCAATTCCTCATAAGCCTTTTCCTGCGCCTGATCGAACTGCTCCTGAGAAATCAGGTTATAATATTTTGAAAGCTCATCCAACATACTGTTGAAGATGATTTGTTTCTGGGCTACAGAGATCTCGCCAATAACCGCCAGTGGCGCTACCGCCGCTTGTGGTTTTTCCTGGGCAAGCGCAAAGCCCAGTAAGCCAAACCAGAGCAAGGGGATCAGCACAATTTTTTTTATTAATTTCATGGGTTTTTACCTTCTTCTAAAAAAGATGATAATGTCTTTCATGAGGTCCATCAGCGTTGAAACTGATAGGCGACTAGAGAAGCCAAAATAGATGCACAGAATAGTGAATTTTTATGAAATCATGAAGAAAAGCTCGTAGTTCCGCCTTTAGTGTCTGCCCGGGATCAGGGCGAACACACAGGTTCGCCCCTACAATTTGTGGCCGAAAATATGACCAACTCCGCGGACCGGCTCTGGCAGGAGACGCGAACATCAGCAGAAAACAGACGAAATAGAGCGGGACGGAAATTTTTCTTAAATTAAAAAAGCGGACTGAAGCAAAGGCGCGAAATGATTGGTTAGAATGATAAAATAGCGGATGCGGTGCGGTGCGGTGCGGTGCGGTGCGGTGCGGTGCGGTGCGGTGCGGTGCGGTGCGGTGCGGTGCGGTGCGGTGCGGAAAATGTGCCAGCCGCTCAAGAGAAAGTCAAACATTTTAAAGCTCCTTTGTAAAAAGAGACGAGACGACTTTTCTACTATAGAGGTTCATTTAAATAAATTCAGAAAACTCATCCTGTTGCGAGATCCGTTTAAACAACGCTGTTTCAGGAGTGTCAAAGCTTGCTTTGGCCAGAAAGGCGATGGCCTTTCTTGGCCTTTGGCTAAAGCAAGCTTTGGCACTCCACAGTCTGGGTTAGACTCAAAGGAATTTATTTAAATGAACGTCTATAGGTCGTTTAATTTCTCAATTCTATAGGCAAAATCAGGAAACCCCCTTGGGTATCTCAAGACACTCCCCCATCGGTTGGACGCGCCCCTGTTAAATTTTTCACTAAAATGACAAAAACGCTATGTCAAACGATAACAGCCTTTTTAAAATTTTAATTTTTCGGAACAGTTGATTTTTGGACGCTGTCCCTTGCTGAGCCTCCAAACGGTTTTTCTTTTTCTTCCTTGCGTCTTTTTTTAAGACCTGTTCACTTATTAAGTAATAGTGGTGACAGCTTTGCGCAGGTTTTTGAATTTTTTCAAAGGGATCCCTGTTTCTCGTGTAAATTTCTCAGGTTTTTGGATTCTCAGTTGATCAAAGTGGCTCATTGGTCCTCCTTACAAGGTATTTGAAATTCTGAAAAGCTGTAAAGGAGGAAGATGCCAGCAAACCCGCAAAATCCAGGTTTTATTTTGGAAAGATGTCTAATGACCACCAGACACGGAAGAGGGATTGCCCATGAAAGAAGTCAAGGATCATTATTATCAAAAAGCAAAAAAAGAGGGCTATGCCGCACGCTCAGCCTTCAAACTTGAAGAAATCGACAGTAAGCATCAGTTGCTCAAACGGGGACAGCAGGTGTTGGATTTGGGATGTTCTCCGGGTTCCTGGCTGCAGTATACTTCCGCAAAGATTGGAGCTCACGGAAAACTGACCGGTCTTGACCTCAAACCCGTTACCGGAAAACTACCTGACTGGGTTGAGGTCATCCAAGCGGATATTTTCGAATTTTCTTTTGCGGCATTCCCCTCTTTTGACGTCATTCTCAGCGATATGGCCCCAAACACCACGGGCATTCGAACTGTCGATGCGGACCGTAGTTATGCCTTATGTCAACAAGTTCTGGAAATTGCGAAACACCATTTACAGCCACAAGGGACGCTCTTGGTCAAAGCTTTTCAAGGTGGGCCCTTCGAACAGCTTCGTAAGGAATTTCAGCAAACCTTTCAGCAAGTCAAAATATGCAAACCTAAAAGTTCGAGACAAGAAAGTGTCGAAATATTTTTACTGGGAAAAGTCTTAAAGGGTGAGGACACTCAGCGCCAAAACTGAAAAAAAGGAAAACGACGATTATTCGTTCCTGGCTGGAGGATCCTGGTTTTATTGAAGGAGGGATGAGAACACTATTTACAAGACTCTGTCTAAGTGCTACAGGTGTGAACAGAGACATGAATCAATGTGACTCAGAGAGAAACATGTTACTTGTTTTTTGATAATCTGGAATTCTATACCATCATAACTGGATATGCTTCGATTCTACTCCCTGTTTTTATTTTTGCTTGTCTTTCTCACCTCCAGAGCCACGTTCGCGATTGATTGTAACGATTTAGATACAAACCAGAAAATCCGAAGTTTTTTGACTCAAGTCAAAGCGTCTAACCCTTTATTTCGTAATGATTTAAGCGCTCAAATTGTCCTCGATCCTTGTGAAAATGAACTCTGCAAAAAAAAGAACAGCCAGCTCCGGGAAAAGAAAAAGGAACTCATCTACTCGTTACGCGTAAACAATAACAAACGTCTTTTCTTTGTCAAAGGCCCGAACGCTCCCCAGTGTATTGTTGAACTGGGAGCACAGCAATTTCTCTGTTCCCAGTGTAATTGGACGACTAACGACCAATGTCGACGATTCCATGTTTCTGAGAGCACTTCAACCCTCAGGGGAACCAACATTGACCGGGCGGATTTTGAAATTTTCTATCATGAAAACTATGAGTCCCATTGCTTTGGCTTGGAAAAACAGCCGGACCATATTAAGATCGTAACCCTTAAGACCAAGGGCGAGGCCCCTTATGATAAAATTATAGGTTTTTACCACAAAGAAAAAAAAGTTCCGGTGACCGTCAATTTCTTTGTGGGAACAACCCTACGTAAGGTTTATCGCTTTTATCCCAAATATTACACCCAACTTGCGGGAGAGTGGATTTCGACAGCGGCACGAATAAGAACAACGCAAGGCAACGAAAATTCGTATATTTTTGAAACATTGATCAATGTCGTTAAGGACAAAAATCAAAACTATTTTTTGTATTTGGATCTTAAAAAAGATCCCCAATTAAAAAATGCAAACTATGACTTTTTGTTCAATACCAACTAAACACTGGGCAAGCCTGGGTCTTCTTCTTTTTTTCTTGGGACTGTGTCTTTTATTAACCGCAACTCCGGCTCATGGTGAAGAAGCCTTTCCGGGGGAAGACACTGAGCCTTCCTTGGGACTTGAGGAGGACCCGTTTGCTTCCGACACGGACAAAGCCAAGACCTCTTCTGAAGAAAGTTTGGGTTTGGAAGAGGATCCTTTTTCAGCCCCGCCTTCTGCCGCCAAGACCTCTTCAAAACCTGCCCCAGGAGACGAAAACAATCTTTCCCTGGAAGAAGATCCCTTTGCCTCGGAAAATGAAAACCCGCCGGTTGCTGGGAAAGGTTCTCCCACTGAGAATAAAGACCCTCCTGCCAAAAATAAGAACCCGCTTGTCAACGGTGCGAAGGAAGACCCGTTTGGAGAGGATTCGTTCGAAGACCCGTTTGCCAATAAAAAAGAAGTTGACGTCTCCACCTCCACAAACGAGGAGACTGACGATGGCGAGGGCAAGGAGGATGAAGATGAAAATTTTGAACCTCAACTTTCCTTCACACACCAATACCGTGTGCTGGGAGGATACACGGCGACCAGTGGTTTAATTTCCTTCGAAAATCGGGATCTCACGATTACAGAGCTTCGCTTTATTACCTCTTATCAGCAAACAATTCGGATTCGAACTTCTCCCAAATTATATAATTTTGTCAGAATTTCCATCGCCTTTGCGCAAAATTTTGATACAAACAACCAGCGCTATATCGATAATACTTTTGTGCTTCGGGAAATCTATCTGAATTATGAATTGGATAAGCATCAATTTCGCGTTGGAAGTCAAATTTTCAAAATTGGAAAAGTGGATTTTGACCGTACCATTGACGCTTTGAATAAAGGCAATTTCAGCGCACTCAACACCCTTGATCCGGACTCGACGAAAGAATCCTTGACCGCTTTGAAATATGACTGGGTTCGTCGAAAGAAAGTGCTCACCCTCTATGCGGCTCCGTTGCAGCAGCGATCCTTGGGGATGGAATTTACAGAGTTTCGTGAGGACTCTAACGCGCGTGACGCAGGACAAGAGCGGGAAAGTCGATCTTTTGTCAGGGACTATTTTGGTCTCCAGCATGAGTGGAAAGGCAATTTTGCGACACGTATTGGTTTTTTCCATTGGTTTGATCAAGTCAATACCATGGAGTGGGAATACAAACGAGCGGATTTGGTGGACACCAATTTTCTTGATGAAAAAAGCACTATTGATAATTTTATCAGTACGTTTAAAGAGACCGAATCCTTTGTTAATTTTTTCACATTAGAATTGGACGCGGAAATTGGAGGGTTGGTTTGGAAGCTCGACTCCGGGTTGTTTGACCATAAAAACTTTAGTCATTACGAAAGACTCAGTGATGACAACTTGAGGTACCGTACGGTTCGATTGCCTCATTTTGCGGTGGCGACCTCGCTGGAAAAAACATTTTCCCGCTTTTTTCTGATGGCAACCTACTCCGACCGTTTCCTTTTTCAAGTTCCGCCAGATACTCATATTTTGTTTTATGAAAACGAGGCAACGCCCTTACAGGTAGAACGAGACTTAAGAAAAACCCAAGTTTCAGGATTAGTTGCCTTTGAGTTCAATGATAGTGTCAATACGACCTTAGCAACCCTACAAACCTATCCTTATCAACTGAGAGCGATTGTTAATACCTGGATGTGGAATCGATACGAGTTTTCCTCAAAGTGGCAACTGCGTATGTTTCACGCCGAAACCGATGTGCAAAAAATGCTGGGAGAAGCTGTTATCTCCGATCAAATCTTTTTGATTTACACGCGAACCTTTCTTAAGTTGTAGCCTTAGGGTTTACGCCTTCAAAGTGTAACCATCCTTAGAATAACACTATGATTCAGACGCTTAAATTTATAAATCAATATCCGAAACTCATTATTATCTGCACCCTGCTGATCAGCGTCTTTTTTTATTTTTACGCCCAGCAGAAGATTTTTGTAAACGGACAGTTGAACATTGACAGCACTTTGGAGCCTTTTATCAGTCGCGACTCAGGAATCTATGAAGAATTTAAGAAAATGCGGCAAATTTTTGGAAATGAAGAGGCTTTAATCATTGCGGTACAGCCTCCTCCCTCCAAGGAGCTGAATCTCGCCTTTTTCCAGAAAATGGATCAGTTGACCCGGGCGATTCCTGAAAAAATGGAACATGTGGAGCGGGTCCTTAGTTTAACGAATATTCCTCAACATAGGGGTCCTTGTACAGGCAAATCCTATTTCCATCAAGAAGCGACAGGTTCCATTTGTGTTTCAATCCTGGAACAGTATGCACACGAATACGCCTGTTTGAACCAGTCCCCCTCCCAACGTCAAAATCTCCCTACACCTGCGACTGACAATGAATTAGAAGACAGTTTAGCGTTAGACGCTGATTTTCAAGGGGAAGAGGGAGGGAACAGCAAAAGCGGTATTCCAGGCAGCTTTGCTGAAAATTTGGAAGCAGAAGCCCAAATTGGTGAAAAAATTTGTACTCCAGATATCTATAACCAAACCAGGCAACAACTTCTTGGCAAAGCAGAACAGCAAATTCAGGAAGCCTTCCAGCAAATCAAACAAGATACGCTGATTCAAAAAGATCTTATTTCCACAGACTTTAAAACGGCCGCGCTGATGGTTCTCTTTGATGCGAAGGCTCATCCCAGTAATCAAAAAACCCAAAGGGCCTTGCGCCAACTCCTGACAGAGTTCCAGGACCATGGCTTTAAAATCGCTTATGCCAGCCAATCTCGTCAGGAATATGAGGCCTCCAAACTCGTACGTCGCGATTTGCAACGAATTCTCCCCCTGAGCCTCCTGCTCATTGTTCTCGTGTTGATCCTTTTTTTTACAAGCATTCGGGGCGTGATTATTCCTCTAATGGTGGTACTGCTTGGCATTTTATGGACAGCAGGAGTGTTTGCTTTGATGGGAGAACGTTTAAACCTGGTAACCATGGCTTGCCCTCCAACTCTCATTTGTGTGGGGAGTGCTTATGTCATTTACACGCTGAGTCAGTTTTATTATGAGGTACGGTATACCAAAGACAGTCGGCGAGAAATCGTTAATAATACCATCACGCACGCTACAATCCCTTTGTTTGTGGCCGCACTTACGACTGTTGGCGGATTTGCAGCGTTGATGGTCAGTCCTATCCCTGCCATCAGAGAGCTTGGACTTTATTCGTGCATTGGCGTTACCTTTATCTTCTTGCTTTCATTGACCTTGGCACCGGCATTGTTGAATTTGTGCCGCTTACCAACCCCTTCTTGTCGAGCAATTCAGGAAGGGTTTCTAGACAACATTCTTCACCAACTATCCGTTTTTATCAAAGAACATTCCAAAGCTGTGGTGTCCGGTTGGCTACTCATTGGTTTTATTGCCGCATTGGGAATTTTCAGGGTGACCGTAGATACCGCCACAACCAGTTTTAAAGCAGAATCAGAGATAGTTCAGGACTTGAATTTTATTGAAGATAACCTTGCGGGAATTAATAATCTACGGATTGTATTTAAATCGCCTTCGCTCTTGAGTATAGAAACGATTAAAGGGATCAACGAATTAAAACAATGGTTACTCCAAGCACAAAAACCAAACGAGATTCAAAACATTGAGGGGCTCCGTATTGATAAAGTTTACACGCCTGTTGAGTATTTGGAAATTTATTATCAAGGCTTGGAAGGGATAACCGATGCGGAGGTTCGTCACTTTTTTAAAACGGTCAATCAACACAAGGTCCTCAATTTTTATAGTGAAGAACAGCAACTGATGCAAATCACCCTGCGTTTAAAACTCCCGGGATCCACCGCCTTTATTCAACTTCGAGATCTCCTGGATCAAAAAATTCCGACCTTCTTACCCGAGGTGACCACTCAATATACGGGCGGTGGTGTCTTAGCCAGTGAGTCTGTAACTAATATTGCCAAAAGCCAGATCAACAGTGTGATTCTGGCCTTGTGTATCATTTTCACAATCCTTTCCGCGCTTTTCTTTTCGTGGAAAATGGGGCTTATCGCACTCTATCCGAGTGTTGTTGCCGTCGTAGTTTTCTTTGGGATGTTAGGGTGGTTGAAGATCCCTATTGGAATTACAATTTCTGTGATTGCCTCCATTGCCCTCGGAATTGGCGTTGATGACACCATCCATTTCTTAACCCATTATAACGAAAACGTGAAAAAAACACGGCATCCAAAAATTGCATCTCCAATGACACTTAAACAGATCGGAAAGGCAATGATTTGGACAACGGTGGCCTTAACCACAGGCTTTGGTGTATTTGTGATTTCCGATATGGAAGCACAAATTCTTTTTGGGGCCTTAGTGGCCTTTACGCTCTGGATATGTCTCATGACAGACCTCACCTTTCTCCCTTCAATCATGATGGAAACCCAACTCATTACGGTCTGGGATTATGTGGGACTCAAATTCAATGATGAACTTCTACAGAAATTTGACTTGTTTCAAAACATGAGCATTCGTGAAGCAAAAATCGCAACGTTGATGGCCTACACGGTGGCTCTGGAAAAAGGCAGTGTCTTATTTGAGGAAAATGGTTATGGCAATGAGATGTTTGTCGTGTTGAGCGGAAATATTTGTATCTTCTTTGACGAAAAATTTCATGGAGAATATAGCCAACTCGCGCAACAAGGAACAGGGAAGACCTTTGGCGAAATGGGTTTGTTTCGTCAATCCAGACGTTCTGCCTCTGCCAAAGCGACAGAGCCGACAAGACTCCTGGTGATTACTCAAGAAATTCTGACCAGAGTTCAAAAACGCTATCCCGCCATTGCCTCCAAACTTTTTTTGAATCTTTCCGCCAGTCTGGCCGCGTCTATCAAAAATACCGATGATCGTATGATTGGACAAATCAAAGAGTTGCAACAGGCAGGGAGTGAGATTGATACCAATTGGAACGACGACGCACCCAAACAGCCTCCAATCTTTGTGAATATCTTCCAAAATATCAGTCTCCGTGAACGGGAAAAATTTGCCAAGTATTGTGAGATACAGTCTATTCCTGCGGGTAAAACTGTTTTTGCTATCGGCGATCCTGGCGATTATATCATGCTTGTTGTTTCGGGTAAATTGGTTGCTTATGTGGATGCGGCTGGAGAAAAAGTCACCATGGATAACATCAGAGAGCGCGATCTGATAGGGGAACTTTGTTTGCTGAAAACGCACCAGAGACGACATACCACCGTGACCGCTTTGGAAAACTCCGAAGTCCTGTTTCTTAATGCGGAAAGCCTGGAACGCATGAGATTACGAAGCAAACGGTTAGCCGCGAAATTTTCATACAATCTGGTTTGCATGCTCTCCAACCGCTTGGAAAAAAGCACATCCAAAGCATTCAAACCACGTTACGCCAATCGGTTTTTGCTCAATACCACCACTGATATTTATTTTGATACCTCCCGACCTCATTGCGCGGGAATTGTGATCAATATTTCCTTAACCGGAATTGAGTTGGAATTGGGCCATTTTATCGAAACTGGAGAAATCATCATTGTTACGATTTTCTTTAAAAAACCCACACTTGACGATTTTCTCAATCAAAATACCTTCCGCTTGTCTTGTCAAGTTGTCTGGGGACGTCTCTACGAAAATGAAATCGGTGACCCTTCATGGCGCTTCGGCTTAAAGTTCGTCATGATGACTTTCGAAGAACAAATCGCCCTCAAAAACGCCCTGGAAGAGTTATTTGTTATTGTCACCGAATAAACGCGGTCTTTTAATAGACATTTTTCCAAAATTTAAAGTTTTAACTAAATCTCAATTTTTTCAGGAAAATCTGGTATAAGCAGGGAATGCTTCATTTTTCCTTCAGGTTGATAAAAACTCAAAAAACCTTTTTCGTCACAAATCCAGAATTCATAGGCTCCTTGCTCAAAATACAATTGTCGTTTATCCTGCATTTTCATTTTTGTATTGCCTGATGACATAACTTCAACACAAACTTCTGGAGCAATGGAACACTCGGTTTCATATTTAACCACCTTGTATCGTTCTTGTGACATCCAAACAGCATCCGCAACTTTAGTCCCTCTATTCGTTTGTATGGCACATTCCACAGCGACTTCCCCTTCCGGTTTTAGTGTTCTGAGTAAATGTGAAATTTTTCCTTGAGCAAGGGAGTGAAAAACTTTAACTGGACTCATAATAATTTGTCCTTGTTCATTGAGTTCTATCTTATAGGGCAAATTTTGCAAATTCGGATCTGCACACACTTCTTGCCAGTTCATAATCACCTCTTTTATATGGATTAGTCGTCACTAATTCTAGTTTGGTAAATTAGCCAAGAACACACAAGAACAAATTTTTAAATGCGTTTTCACCAAAGATTCTTAGTGAAATTAGGGAATATCTCACTCATTTCCAGTGATTAAAAATTTCTTGTGCGTTCTTGTGTGTTCTTGGCAAAAAATTTAAAGTTACCAAAGTAGAACTAAGATATAGATGTTCATTTTATAGGTGTTCGGGGTTTAACCTAAATGAATTCAGTTGCATATAATAAACATGTGGGGCTTGGTCGTAAGTTCGGCCACACTGTCTAAAAATTAGTAGAAATTGCAACTCAATCAGGAGTAGTGTATTAACAATTTTTCAAAAATCATGTTAACCC
>JBBCAX010000295.1:0-1527 GCA_051382335.1 Deltaproteobacteria bacterium TL4 | reverse complement strand
CGCCTATCGAGTTTAATTTTCGCACAACATCCTCATTTAACCGGAAATCTCCTTCAATTTTCTGATCGCAGGGATTACTCATAAATCCTGAGGCGTCTGTGGAATAACCTTTTCTGTTTAATTCCAAAACGGCATCACGGACTTGGGGTTCCAGCATTTCGGTAAAAATCCCTAGACATCTCTCCATCTTGTTGGGTTTGGGGTTTTTTTTCTGACGTTTCAGTGTGTTTTTTTCAACTTTTTGAAGAATTTGATTTTGCAGGCGTTTGAATAATTTTTGGTGCGGTGGGTCTTTTGTGATAACGGGGGCTTGAATATCCGTAGCAAAATAATTGCCTAACAAGTTTATTTCCTCCTTAGATAAATATTAATGTAATTTCTAGATCACGAATGTCAATGCTTTTCCTGTCTTTGTTGCCCTTCCTGTCCTGCCAATCCTGTGAATGTAGTCGGTGTATGAAGCCGGTTCATCAAAATTTATCACATGTGATACGTCGACGATATCCAATCCTCTTGCTGCCACATCTGTAGCCACCAGGACCTGCAGTTGATTTTGCTTAAACTGGGTAAGCACCCGGAGACGCTGGTTTAAGGATTTGTTGCCGTGAATTGAATCTGCATGGAATCCAGTCTCCCGCAGAGTGTTGGATAATCTCTCTACGCCCCATTTTGTCCGGCCGAAAACAAGCACTTTCTTAAACTCCTCCTGTTTAAGCATCGATTTCAGTTTTTCAATTTTCTCATTTTTATCTTTGACTCTGATGACATCCTGATGGATTTGGCCGAGAATCTCCTGTGTTTTCACCGATACCGTAACGGGATTTTTCAAGAAAGAGGCAATTATCCCTGAAACTTCCCCAGGAATTGTAGCTGAGAAAAAAAGCGATTGCCTATCACGCGCCAGTTGGGAGATAATGTATTTAATATCGTTGATAAAACCTATATCAACCACCCTGTCTACCTCATCCAACACGATATTTTTATATCCTGAAAGATTCAGTATTCTTCTTTGTATCAGATCTTTCAGTCTCCCGGGTGTTCCAATGATAATATGGGGACCGCGTCTTAAGTCTGCAATCTGACGATGTATACTTGCGCCTCCTATACAAAGGATGGAATAAATACCCAAAGATGTTGAAAGCGCTTCCAGCTCTTCGTCGATCTGTACTGCTAATTCTCTTGTAGGGACAATAATCAGTATTTTTTCCATTCTATTTTGGATTATTTTATTGATAAGGGGTATGAGGAATGCAGCAGTTTTTCCTGTCCCGGTATTGGCAATTCCTACCACATCACGGCCCGCCAAAACATGAGGAATCACCTGATCCTGGATAGGAGTTGGGATTTTGTAACCATGATTTGTAATATTTAATTTCAGCTTACTATCGACGGGAAAATCTGCAAAATTGTGGGTAATTTTATTATTTTCCTGCATGATTTGAGGTACATCACCACTAATGTACTTGGAAGGATTAAATCTTTTTACCTCACGATGACTCCTTCTTCCACAACCATTATGTCTTGATC
>JBBCAX010000294.1:0-3218 GCA_051382335.1 Deltaproteobacteria bacterium TL4 | reverse complement strand
ACAACTCTTTACGGGAGAAACACCGCCATATTCAATCCAATTCTTCTGTTTTTTCAATTTTTACATACCACTCATCTTTCGGTAGAATTTAATTTCATGCACGGGTATTGCGCTGAAAGCCGGAATGCCTGTGGGTCCGCTGGCGGTAACGGATGAAGTGAGTTTATCTCTGCTCTTACATATTCAGGAACAAACTCGCAAAGATATGGAAGCGGAAGGTAAGCCCTATCGGGCACATCCCGCGGAAAGCCTCACTCAAAAAATGGTAAAAGAGTTAGATCGCTCAGGTAAAAAAACAGGTAAGGGCTTTTATGAATATCCTCAAAATGGTAAAAAACATTTATGGCCTGGACTGCAGGAACACTTTATTCCTGCCCAAGAAGAGCTATCTCAGGAAGAGATGATGGACCGTTTGATGTTTGTTCAAGCGGTGGAAACGGTCAAGTGTCTTGAAGAAAATGTTTTGACTAGTGTTGCCGATGCGAATATAGGTAGCTTGTTTGGTTGGGGATTTCCTGCCTTTAAGGGAGGAACTCTTCAATTTATCAATGACTATGGTGTCCAAGCGTTTGTAACGCGTTGTGAAGAGCTTGCGCAAAAATATGGAGAACGATTTGCGCCGCCCCAGCTTTTGAAAAAAATGGCAAGCAATAACGAAACTTTTAAATAGGTCTTTCAATACTATGGAGTGTCAATGCCATAGGGCGTTAGAAACTTTTAATCTTTGGTTGGCGGGAAGTCTTTTATATTTCGGAATACGAGTCTATTGTCCCTCGTTTGAAGAGATCCAGTTTTGGGGGAAATGTATTGCTTAAGCGAAGCGAGCGCACCACAAAGAGAAAACACGGTAGAAAGTCTCGCGACCAGGACAGACCCATCAGAAGGTTTTGGGCGTAAAGTTGGCGGGAGTTTCAAGGGAAAAGACTTCATCATGGATGGCGGCCAGATACAGACCCGATTGCAGGACGTCCTCTCTCACGGAAGATTCGGTATCCACATAGACTAACATTCCCCGGATGGTTTTGTCGGAAAACTCAGGGAAAAACATCCGGAAGTTTTTCAGAATCTCCAGCGTTTGGTCCAGATCCCGTTGTTCCAGACGACTTTTGATTTCAATCACATACAACTCATTCACCGTCCCATTCGTATAGGCCACCGCGTCTACTTCCATATTCTTTCCCTCTTTTCTTTTGCGGAGACGGGTCAGAAAGGTATCCATCCCAAAGCGTTCTGTCATGATTTTCGAGATGGAGGGAAACGCCATCCCTTCGGTGAAGGAACCAAACTTGTTATTCAAGCCTCCAATATTTTTTGACAATTCTTTGACGATACGGCTCGTTTCCGCAAATTTTTCATTGAGCTGTCGGTCGGTTTCCGCTGTTTTTTCCTTCATCTCACGGCTGGTTTCTTTGAGCTGTCGGTCGGTTTCCGCTGTTTTTTCTTTCATCTCACGGCTGGTTTCCTTGAGTTGTTGGTCGGTTTCAGCAAATTTTTCTTTGAGTTGACGGTCAGTTTCCTTGAGTTGACGGTCGGTTTCCGCTGTTTTTTCCTTCATCTCACGGCTGGTTTCCTTGAGTTGTTGGTCGGTTTCCTTGAGTTGACGGTCGGTTTCTTTGAGTTGTTGGTCGGTTTCTTTTTGGGCGATTGCCAAACTGGCAACCAGTTCTTTGAGTTCTTGATCGGTCATAAGCCCTTTTCAGACAAGCGTTTTTTTAAGCAGGTATTTTATACCATTCTGACAAGAAACTGGACGGAGAGCAAGCGGAATTTCAAAGCAGACGCGGCTGGAACCACAGAGGAAAGGTTACGAAACAAAGAGCAAAGCGTTCCCAAACTGGAGCTTGGGAACGAGGAGAAACTTAAGGTAGAGTGCCGCTCAAGCGAAGCGAGCGCACCAGAAAGCCTCTGTCCCCTTATTTATGGTGCGCTCGCTTCGCTTAAGCGGCACCCTACTGGCGCAACTCTTATCGACACCGGTTGGATTTATGGTGCGCTCGCTTCGCTTAAGCGGCACCCTACTGGCGCAACTCTTATCGACACCGGTTGGATTTATGGTGCGCTCGCTTCGCTTAAGCGGCACCCTACTGGCGCAACTCTTATCGACACATGGCGGATTTATGGTGCGCTCGCTTCGCTTGAACGGCACCCTACTTATGCTTATCACCTATTCTTGAAGAGCCACCTGGACAAGTTAATTGAAAACCTCTTCGATTTTTGTCGCGGTGATAATACGTTCCAATAAGAGTTCAATTTCTTCTAAACGACACTGATTGAGTTGACTTTGATATAAATTATATGCTTGATCTCCAAACTTTTTCGAGCTGTGCAGGTGGGTTGAAGATATTTAAAAACAGGGATACACTGGATTCCGTGTCCTTCTTTTGACGAAACAACAAACCTTTTGGAGCGAGAATCCCATGTCCAATTATGAAATCAAAATCCAGATAGTGATTCAAAAAACAGAAAATGAAAAAACGAACGGAGTGGAGTCAATTCCAGAAAAAGGCTTTAGGATCGTGATCTCGAATGAATCCGCCCAAAGCATTGATGAGAGTGAGAAAGCTTTGCTATTGGTCAATTATCCAGCCCTGCGGCAAGCCCTGTCGAACCACCTCAGTGAGATGAGCCGAGAAGATGCGGAGAGACACACAATAGGAATTCTAAAAAAAACAAGGTTTATCCTGTCGATGGAGAAATCGGACGCTTTAGCTTTGAGACATGGAGCCGAATGAATGCTTATGGGGAGGAACTTTATAATGGCAAGGAAGTGTTTGAGCCTTTGCGAGGGGAGGAAAAATACCGTACCCAAGGCTTCCGTGAAGTGGCTCTGATCTATGCAAGTACTGCGGATTCCTATCGCAAAACAACCGCCTTGATCAATCGGGTACGCTATCAATTCGAAGAGGGAACTCCAGCGCGAACGCTCAGGGATAATACGGAAAAGGAAGGACGACAAATTCAGGAGTATCTGGAGGAAAAAACCCATACACTTCTGGAGGAAGCGGGTTTTAGCGTTCAAGGTCTTCCTTCTCAACTCCAAGCGAGGGAAGTGCTTGATCAAGGCAAGGAAGTAGAACGGGAGGGGTGCAATTAAAAGTGTGAGGCAACATTAAAGGCTTTGTATCTATTTAATTGTTCTTCTGATCTCTTATCGTAAGACAGAATACTCAATTTCAATAAATTATACAAAGCCTTTAATGTTGCCTCACACTTTTCCG
>JBBCAX010000293.1:0-20388 GCA_051382335.1 Deltaproteobacteria bacterium TL4 | reverse complement strand
TTTACGAGAACTGAAGTTAAAATCAAAACTACCAAAAAAGTCTTCCTGTTGACTGAGTCCACTTTTGCGAAACATACAGCACACCTATTGTTGAAAAAGAGAGTATCAATGAACAATTCATACTCAGAATATACTGAATATATTTCTCGCAGTCAAGATAGTATTTCGCAAAATTAACAATTATTTCAGATAGTTAATTGTCGTACTTTTCGGAGTAGACTCATCTATAAAAATGGTTGCCTTTTTTGGTAAAAATACAGGCAACCACAGTACACGTAGGGGACACCAAAATTCGAGGTTTCAAGCCTGGTTTAGGATTTATCAAGGATTTGTTGTTCAAGCCCCTAATGCGAATAATAATAGGTTTCCTTCTGGGCTCCCCCTTTTCACGAGCTGAGTGATGAATGCCAAAAAATCCGAACTTCAAAAGACCAGTAAATAAGTTTCAACTTGCCTTTTAATCGGTATGGTTATAGCTGAACTCAATAGTATGCTGGGTAAGGAAATTACTCCTATTTTTATTGATATCACGCACAGAGGATTGTTATGAGTGCTCATGAGTCGCTTCTTCAGGAAAGCCAAGAAAAACTGTCAGAAATTGTTAAACCCTATCAGCAGGAAAGCAATCGTCGCCAAAAAATGGTTGAGGCGATTCTCCAATGTATTCATGGTGCGGAGCGTGAAGACTTTTTTCAATTAGATGAGTTATTGAGGAGCAAGACTGCGGAAAAACTGCTGGAGGATCCCGAGTTGCAGAAATGTGACCCTATATTCAAGCAGTTATTAAATTATGCTGACGAAAAAGTGGATCAGTATCGGATTGAGTTTATTGAAAAGTTGAAGACTTTAGCCCAGGAATCAGAGCTTCCGATTGAGGTTGATTTCCCTCGTTTTTATGTTTTGAAAGGCATTGAAGGTGAGATAGATTTCCCAGGCCGGGTCACCACCATTAATAAAAAAGAACTCAAATCGATTGATCCTAAAAAAATAGTGTCCGCCGCTCTAAAATACAAACGACAACTTTATGACCGTCCTTTTGATCCTCAAGAGTTCATTGACAGCCTGTATTCCTCTTATACCTTGACTTTGAAGAATGCTGGAATGAACGTCGGGGAACTGGTGCCGATCCGAACCTTTTACCGGGAACATGTGCTTTTAATGCAGAGTAACCTTTTCTTTCAAAATATGGATAAAGGAAAATTCAAGGGTTACAGCCTGGAGCAATTTTCAATTGACTTGTGGTGCTATTTTCAAGCAAATACAGGCGGAACTTCGGATGGTTACAGTTTAGCGTTGAGACCAGGACGAAACAACTCACTTTGGCTGATTGACCCAGACGGTGAAAAACGTCAAATCACTTCCCTTTCTTTCAACAAAAGTAGCGAATGACAACAGCAACCGATCTCGAACAACTCAAACCCTTTCAAGCGCGAACAATTATTGAAGCCCTGCGTGAGGGCAGTGTTCCAACGGAGTATGTGAAAGCCTTTACCGTCGGTCGATCGAACTGGCTGAAATTTATTGAGGAAGATTTAGATCAGTATATTGCGGAAGGAGGCTCCAAAGTTCGTTTCATCAATGGCGATTATGGTGATGGGAAAACCCACTTTATGTCCATCATCCGTCACCTTGCCATGGAAAAAGATTTTGCGGTTTCGTTTGTAGTACTGACACATGAAGTGCCTATTCATAAATTTGAAATAGTCTATCAGCATTTAGTCCAACAAATACGCGGAAATTTCGAAGGGGAAGGCATACGTCCTTTAGTCAATCACTGGGCCGATACGCAAAAAGAACTGCTGACCCCGGCAACGACTGAAAACAACTTTCAGGAGAAACTGTCTGCTCTCGCAGAAACCCTGCACGCGTTGCCGGGAATGAACCTTAACTTTGCCAATGCGCTGAGGAGCTTACTCGATTTCCGTTTTGCTTCTCCTAAAGACGGCGAAATTGCTGAAGAACGGGCACAGGCGTTGGAAACCCTCTATCAATGGTTCGAAGGCGCAAAAGTTTCAAAACGGGACTTAAAACCCTTTCAGATCTTTGAAAGTCTTAATAAAAACAATAGTAAACTGTTCCTCCGCTCTTTGGTGACTTTCCTGTTACATTTGAATTACAAAGGGTTTGTTCTGTTGATGGATGAGCTGGAAACGGTCATTGCTCAATCCACGTCAGTACGGAATGCCGCCTATGAAAATGTTCGTCTCCTGATTGATAATACGGAGCATTCTCAAAATCTTCATATCTTTTTTTCAATCATTCCTGATGTTCTTTCCTCAGAAAAAGGTTTTAAATCCTATGACGCCCTTTGGAGTCGTGTCCGCTCTATAGGGGAAGGAGATCGTCTTAATTTCCGGGGGGTTTTGATTAATTTACACCGTACGCCTTTGGAAAACAGTGAATTGGTTGAACTGGGATTGTCTCTTAAAAAAATCCATGAACTTGCCTATCGTTGGGACGCTGTAGCTATTCAGGAAAAACTCATCGAAAAGGTTTGTCTGTCACAAAAGAAAATGGGAATGCTGAGTGAGGTGCGGTTGTTCATCAAACTGGTAATTCGATATTTGGATATGGCAGAACAAGGCGAAGCTCCTGATGAAAATACGGATGTCAATGCTCACATCATCGAAAGTCAGAAAGAAATGGAGCGTGAAAAGATGGAACAACTGCAACCTAAGTGGGATTCATAATGGATGACGCACTGTTTTTGGAAACCTTGACTCAACAAACCAACTTTGCTTTGCGTCGTGCGGTGGAACGTCTGCGTGAGGGACTGTTTGATTCTCTGGCTGTCCGTTTGCTGACAGCACATGAGTCTCACTTGAATCAAGTCCTGGATGCGGAATTTCAAAACGTCGCCAAAGGAAATTCTTCCCATTACTGCGTTTGTGGTGCTTATGGACAGGGAAAATCCCATACGCTCACTTATATCCAGGATCGGGCGCTACAAAAAAACTTTGTTACCAGTATGGTCAATCTGGATCTCCGTGAAGTCCCTTTCAATAACTTCACAACGATTTATCGGGAATTGCTATCTAATTTACAGTTTCCTGACAGCAAAAACTCCCTGGCGGTCTGCTGGAAAAATTGGTTTAAGGTAGAGACAGTCACCCAGCCTGAGTTGAAAGACCATCTGCTGGACCTTCTTCCGAAAGAAATGCCTTTGCGCTTCAAATCAATATTGACGGCAATGGTTCAAAAGAACGTGACGCTTACGGAAAAACAGAAACAATCAAGCACACATGTCGGTTTTCGCCCCAAAGAATTCACGGATCTGCTTTCAAAATCTTTATCAGGATTCGATATTCCTCTGACTCGCTTACGTCAGGTCTTCAAATATCGGCAAGTTCCTTTTTATCGGGAAGGGTCCCTGAACTGCAAAGGTACGGAGCCGTATCTGCAAATGCTTCGAGCTTTGGCCCTACTTTTTCAAAAAATGGGTTATCAAGGCTGGGTGCTTTTATTTGATGAAGGCGAAGCCATTTGCCAAATGTCGCTTCTTCAACGAAGTCAAAGTTATTCAACCCTGTACCAATTGTTTAAAAATACTTCATCGAATGCGGGACTGTTTCCTATTTTTGCCTTTACTGAAGATTTTTTTCAAAAACTAAAAAATGAAGATTACGAAAAAGCGCGGATACGGAACGAGGTGGAAATTCCCTATTTTAAACAAAATTATGGGGACGCTTTTAAAGATCTAAACCTGTTTCGCCTTCAGGATCTGTCACAAAAGGAATGGAGTGATTTGGTTAGCAAGTTAATTCTGCTTTATACCAAGGCGTATCATTGGGACTTTCCTATGGCACAATTGCGTCCAAACTTGTCTAAACGTCTGGATGGTACCAAGGGACAGGAAACCCGTTTTCGCATTAAAGCGCTCATTGATGAATTGGATCTAAAACATCAGGAACCCCTTCTGACATAACGGAGCCTCTCAGCATCTCTTCTATGTCCCAGTTCTCCAATAACCATTACCCACCAGCATAATACCCCTTTAACAACCGCAGTTCGACGTTGCAATAGAGAAAGTTAAGCTTGCTCCCAATATGGGAGGGTGTTACATTGGTTCATTAAGAATAATGACACATTGCGAGATAAGAGTTTTACATGAGAGTGATCGCAAAACGAACGTTAATAGAATTTTGGGAAAGTGATCCCAAATACAAGGATGCCAAATCTGCTCTTGAAATATGGTACAAGGAGGCAGCTAAATCTGTGTGGAAATCGCCACAAGATATTAAGGCACAATACCGCAGTGCAAGTGTCCTGAAATCAAACAGAGTAGTTTTTAACATAGCAGGTAATAAGTATCGCCTAGTGGTCAAAATCAACTATCCGTATGGCGTGATTTATATCCGCTTTATAGGAAGTCATCAGCAGTATGATGCAATTGATGTGGAGATAATATGATTACGATAGAACCGATTAAAACTGAAGCTGACTATGATAAGACCTTAGCAAGAATTGAGAAATTGATGGATGCTGAAGCAGATACGCCTGAAGGGGATGAGCTGGATGTTTTAGTAACTCTGGTTGAAGCTTATGAGAAGAAGCATTCTCCTATCGCTTCTCCTGACCCAGTGGAAGCCATTAAATTTCGTATGGAACAATTGGGCTTAAGACAAAAAGATTTAGAGCCATTTATGGGTTCTAGTGGAAGAGTTTCAGAAATATTGAATCGAAAAAGAGAGTTGACACTTAGTATGATTCGAATCCTTCATGCTGAATTAAATATCCCCTTAGAAAGCTTAATTGGTCCAGTTTCATAAAAATTCCGAGCTGTGCAGGTAGTTTCTAAATTAGCCACGAAGAACACTAAGATCACTAAAAAATGGGTTTTAAACAGAAGTAATGATTCCGTAAAACAGATGTTTTCTGTGAATATTCCTTTTTTTATTCATGTTCTTCGTGGCTAAAACAAGTACCTGCAGGCTACTTCACTTAAGCCGGGACAGCTATTCAAAGTAGGATGTTTAGCCGGTAGGCGTAACGCATCAATAAACCCGCATCTGCCTGATGCGTTACGCTCGCAAGCTCGCTAACACATCCTACTACATAGTCAGCTTTCAATTTTCGGGTAATTGAGGTAACCTCGTTTTCATTTTCTGAATTTTTATCAAATCCAATGGAAACGAGGTTTGTGATGGCAAAGAAATATAGGGTACGATTATCGCTGGCGGAACGAGCGGAGCTGCAATCCCTGGTGAGTACGGGTAAAGCATCGGCTCATAAACGTTTACATGCTCAAATTCTTCTGCAATCGGACATAGGAGAGGGAGGCCCAGGTTGGAAAGATGAACAAATCAGTCAAGCCGTGGGAGTAACCATTCGTACCGTAGAAAATGTGAGAGCGCGACTGGTGGAACAAGGTCTGGAGGCCACCATCAATCGAGCCAAACCAAGTGGTGTCAAACCCATCCCAGTTAATCACTACAAGGTATTGACACTATAGTAATTGTTGTATTTTGCTCATCATAAAATTCAACAGGTTGTCAAAACTTATAACCTCTGCAAATAATTCATCAAATAAAAAGGACTATGACGATTCCGTTTAAAAAACGCTCTAGAGGAGGAGAGCGTTCATCACTCCCCCTTGCCATCACGAATCTTGAGCGATAAACAAAGGCTGAGGTCAAAACCTATTTATTCCTTAATTTTGGGAGTTTTGAAGACATACATTGGACAAGAAGAGTGATGTGCTAAATAATCCGTATTGCTTCCCATCAAAAACCGTTCGATTTGAGTATGTGAGTGTGCTGCCATCATGATCAAATTGGCCTTTTGTTTCTTCTGTAATTTCAGGATCCGATCATACGGCTTTCCTTTCTTGATAATGGTACGATAAGGCGATTTAACATTCTGGCTTAAAATAAACTCATTGAGTTTAATATCCAATTCCAGTGTGAGTAATTGAGGAGGGTGCTCTGCAATAGAGGGCTCAAAGGGATTGGCAAAAGGGGAATAGACATGAATAAAATATAAGGTGGAATGGGTTCTTAGGGCCCACTCATCCGCTTTTTGGATCACATATTGATCCACTTCATTATTATCAATCGGGAGTATGATTTTATTTTTTAACTTACTGTCAGGATCTTTGAAAACAAAGACAGGGCATTGAGACTGGTGTAAGATTTGATCTGTATTACTCCCCAAAAACATTCGTTCCAAAATGGTGTGGGAATGTGCCGCCATGATGATCAGGTCGATATGATGCTCTTTTTCAGCTCTAAGAATTTGCTCATAAGCAACCCCCACATCATTCAAAAGTTGGACGTTTGATTTGAGTTTAAGCGCTTCAACAAAGGCCTTTAACTCTTCACGATGAAATTCTAATCTTTGCTCTTTTTTATTCCAGATTTCGGGATAATCCGTATAACGGATGACCGTGACATATAAAATGAATAAGGTTGCACCCGTTCGTTGACACCACTCATCCGCAAAGGTAAGGACTTTTTTGCTCACTCCTGAATAATCAATAGGAACCAGAATTCTCTTTTCCATAATATACTTTCCTCAATTAAATTTCCTATAGAAATTAAATCTATTTCAGGCAACTTTCAGAAAACGGCAAAACAGTTTGCGGCTCGACAGTTCCTGATATTGGAATGTTTTGTCTTGAGATCACAAGCTGGATTTCTATCTGCGCAACGACAAAAAAGAGTCAACTGAAATTTGAATGGTGTCTTATTATTTGAACTCAATCACGCTCAATGTAGCCCAGCCTTCAGGTGGGATACCGATATACAAGCTAGAACAATGGGGCATCAAGTCCTGATCATATTCAATTTTTTAGAAAAAATGAAGTGTATTCTCTTTCATTTAAATATTATTTCTTTGCAACTTTACGTCAAATTGTAGATACTTCCCCATAATAATGGGTTAGTAAACAATACCTTCGCCAATTTTTAAAAATTTACTCCTTAAAACCCTGGGCTAGAGAAAAAACAATTGAATTAAATGGGCGGTTATTAAATGAAGTGACATGGAACGAAAAAGGCAATCAAATTACTATGATCAAAAACCTTAAGCACACCAAGGCGTAATTCCGTTTTTAAAACCTGTACAAAATCATGCGGCTACAGAAATGTAACTCTTTGTTTGGCTTTTTTAAATGCGGCACAAAAGAAAGAGCGCTGTTCGTCAAAGGCTATTTCCTCAAGGGTTAACAACGTGAGGGCTATCATGATTTGAACTTGAGTAAGACGGAAATTTTCAGAGGTACTCAATAAAGGGTTGGCGATATCTTCCAACGACGCTGATGCTTGTGTTAACACAAAGCATAAGCTTTCAAAAGCGGGTTCTGATAAATTACCCCGATAAAAGTGTAAGCGCCCGTTTGCTCTGACCTGAGGATAAGCTTCAAGGCCCATAAAGCGCAGAAACCACTTCGAGTGATAACGTTGAGCATAGGAGGTGATTCCCATGAAGTCTGCGATTAACTCATCAAATGGATTATTTTGCATTGAAGTTAAAAGACGTTTTGTTAAGTAGTGAGTACACTCGTGTTCCAACCTGATGATTCTGGACGCCGTTTTCCAATCCTTGTCATTCATTTCAATTTCTGCGGCAGAGACTCCGCTGTAATTTCCTTGAGTTAAGAGGATGAAACGATCGGGACTTGAGGCTTTTGCTGTTCTCAACCGATCCCAATTATTATAACCTGTTATCATCACGGCACCGATCGAATTTGGGAAGGGATGCGGTTCATTTTTTAAGGCTAACGCTTGTACCATTCGAAAAAAATCGTCCTTATTGGGAGTGCTGATGAGAGGAATATGACCTGCTAATGAGGGATAGAGTTCTAATTGCAACAACTGAGGATCACGTAACTGAAGAGGATTTGCAAGATTTGAAGGAAGGATCCCTGTTTTTATGGCTTTTTGGTAAGGGATGGAATCACTGATGCCTTTTTGAATGGGAAACTGAAATTGAATCAATTTTTGACGAAGAACCTCAAAAACAGAACCCTCCTTACTTTCCTGGATATAGTTTTTCCATGCTTCCACGAAAAGTTCATCATTTAAGGGGAGTCCATATCGGGAAGTGATGGACGACGGATGTTTAAAATGATTGCGGTTATAAGACAGGAGTTCTTCAACGACAGACAAAGAGACCCCTAAAGAGCTTAGTAATTCTTTCCTAATCGTCAAAGAAGTCCTTCAAAGCAGGTCGTTAATTATTGATAAATTCTTTTAAAAAAGTGAATTTCCCTTTTTGAATTATTTTAAATACAATGGGTTTGTTGCTGACATCGCCGCTGGAGGTGAAGGTGTGGTTTCCAGTAACCCCTGACCAATCCTTTAAGTTCCGCAAGGTTTCACTGACGACAGCAGGGTCAACAGTTTCCGCTTTTTTGATGGCTTCCTCAAGTAATTTAACCGCATCATAACCTTGTGCGGCCCAACTATCGGGTTGAATTTGATATTTTTTTGAAAAAGCCTCGCTAAACGCTTTAACTGACGGCCGGGGATTCTCAGAATGAAAAGTTGACGCAACAATCATACCTTCCGAATTTTCCCCTGAAAGATCGATGAGTTCTTGTTCATCCAAGGCGTTTGAACCGATAATGGCACTTTTGATACCTATTTGTCGAACCTGTTTGACAAAGGCTGCGGCTTGGGGCAAAGAACCAATGAGCATGATGGCATCAAACTCCCGATCTTTCCAACCGTTTAAGACTCTTCTAAAGTTACGCTCCGTCACATCCGTGTAAGAAAGCCGGTCCACAATGAAAATATCCAGTTCTTCCGCCCTTTTCTCAAAGGTATTTGCCATTTTGCGTCCATATTCCGTCTTAACATAATAAATCAGCATCCGTTTATGCCCCTGAGTCTTCGCAAACTCAGCAATTTGTACTCCGATCTCTTCATCAGTTGGGATATTACGGAAAATATACTTGAATTCCTGCTCCGAAATAACAGGGTCTGTAGACGTGGGTGAAAGCATCAACATGCCTGAAAATTCGTAAGTCGCCGAGGTCGCACGTGTGACGTATGAGTCAACATGTCCAATTACCGCAATCATAGAGGGATCATCCGCAAAATCTTTCGCAATCAAACGGCCCAAATCAACAGACTGCTTATCATCTTTACGCACCATCCGGATTTGTTTATTCAAAATACCACCCTCTGCGTTAATTTCATCAACCGCCATGGTGATGCCATCGAGCAAGTGACTATTTTTTTGCGCAAGTTCCAACCAGGGACCTGCCACACCAATGACAATTTCCTCAGAATCAGCACCCCGGTAGGCTTGTTGAAACAAGTCACACGATATGATTGACAGAAGGAACACGATGATCCCTAACCCCTGCAGTATTCGCATAATAATCCTTAATTTCAGTTTATAACATTTGTCGTTTTACCAACTCTGAAAAAACTCCTTCTTCCTCTAACAACTCCTGATAGGTTCCCACTTGAACCACTCTTCCCGCAGTAAACACATAAATACGATCCGCATTGATGATGGTACTTAACCGATGTGCGATGACAACGCGGGTAACCTCAAGTTTTTCCAGGTTACTAGTCACCAACTTTTGAGTTTGATTATCCAGTGCGCTGGTGGCTTCGTCAAAGTATAAGATTTTAGGTTTGTGAACCAATCCCCGCGCAATGAGTAACCGTTGCCGCTGTCCTCCTGAAAGGGTTGTTCCGCCTTCACTGACAATGGTATGAATCCCCATCGGCATGTCTTTGATATCCGAATCAAAACCTGCCATTCTCGCGGCTTCCATGGCATTTTCCAAGGTTGCACCTGAGGCACCAGCAATATTGCTGAAAATATCACCTTGCATGAGTTTTCCTTCTTGCAAAACAACCCCTAATTGACGTCGTAAAGCTTGAAGGTCAATCGTCGCTATATCGTGATCATCATAGTAAACCGAACCGGATTCAGCGGTTTCAAAGCCCAGTAAAATCCTCAACAGGGTTGATTTACCTGAGCCTGAAGGACCGACAAACGCTATAAATTCGCCCGGTTTAATCTGCAACGAAATATCCCTTAGTGTAAACGGTCCCGTGGGATTATATCTGAACGAAACATGACTGACTTCGATTTCTCCTGAAAGCACTCCAGGAGAGGATTTATCAGCACTCACTTCAGGCAAGGTATCTAAAATGGGCTTGGCTCTTTCATAAAGCGGAATGATTCGGATGACGGCTATTACGGAACTGGCCATGCTCAACATTGCGGATTGAAAATTGCCAAACGCCGCATTATACGCGAGAAATTCTCCAGTACTGATGGTGTTCTCTACAGTCAGACTCATCATGGAAAAAATAGTCATTGAAGAAATAATGGGGAACGTTCCATTGAAAATAGAAAAGGCATTAGAAACATGACCGACATTAAAAGCAATTTTCTTTTGCTTCATATATTCCTTGGACCAGGTGGCAAAGGCGAAATTTTCGGCTCCGGCAACACGCAACTTGGCAATGCTCGTCACATACTGCAACACCATCCCCGCGATTTTTCCACTTAAGTTCAGCAAAACTCGTTGATACTTCACTTGATAAATTCCAATGAGCAACGTGGAACTCAACATCACCGTAACCAGTAGCAGGGCCACTAAGGCCAGCGTCACATCGTAGTAAAAAAGTAGTCCAAAACTGAACAAAGAAAAGAAGCTTCCCATAATCGAAGCTAAAGCCGCACCCGTCAAGGTGTTTTGTATGGCCGTGATCCCATTACTTCTCTGGCTCAAATCTCCAACGGAAAACTTTCTAAAGAAGGAAGTCGGTAAATTCAAAAGCCGATCCCATACAGCCGCCTGCATTGGATTTCCCATTTTGGCTTCTAATCTCAGCATGGCAATCGAGGTTGTCAAACCAAACAGCGCTGTGGCAAAAATACTCGCAAACAAGGCTAAGGCCAACTGAACCATTTGTCCCCTCTGGGCACCGGGGATAACGGAATCAAAGATCAAGCCTGTGGCAATAGGAACCAACATGCCCAGAATACCGCTACATGTTCCTACCGCACCTATGGTTAGGATATCCCCCATGCAGCCTTGACGTCCGAACTTGAGCAACTTCCAAACATCAAGGACTTCATTCGGAAAGGATCGGTAAAACATATGGGCAAAAGGAACGATCTTCGCGGCAACCTTATCTTTGACAGGATATTGTACCTTGTTGACTTCATCATAAAGAATATAACTTTTATCCCCAGCAGGGATTAAGGCGACAGGACGATTATCTTCCTCCATTTTTGCTAACAGGGGGCCATTATCTGTATTCCACCAGTCATCACGCAGAATGATGCGTCGGGTCCGGAAACGGGAAGTTTTAGAAATGTTGAACAATTTTTCGGCATCAGGAAGCGTTTTATTCTTGTGTGAAGGGGGCTCCTCAATCTGAACACCCAAAAACGAAGCTATTCTTTCGCACGCTTTAAAAAATGGGTCCTCGGAGGATTCTTCCGTGAAGGCTTGATTGGAATCCGTATTCAGGATGGAAACGACGTTTGAAAGCGTCTCTTCAATAACATGAAGGGTATTCCGTTCTTGTTGATTTAACCGATTTTTTTCATCCTGGATAGACTTTCCCATATTTGAAACAATATAGGTCAGCATCAGTTCATGTGAAGCTTCAATGGTTTCCCATAATATCCCTTGAAACAACAATCTTTGGGTATCGACACCAAACACACTGCACTGATCTCCGGCTTTGAGCCATGTCGTAGGACAAATAGGGCAGATATGATCCGGAGTGATAGGGGGCAACTCTTCTTGTCCGGTAAAATACAAATACCCTTCCAAAGGTCGGATCCAAAACATTTTCGAAGGAGAGTACAGGATTTCTTTAGGTTTTAAATGGATTTCCTGATCGTATTCAAATTTAATATTAGTTTTCGGAGGAATTCCACGAACAACACTTTCGGATAAAGCGGTAATCCATCCGTCAACCCAGTTAATGATTTTCAAGTGGTTGTCGGTACTTTCGGACATTTGGTGTAAAAGAAATTCCTGCAAATGTAAAAGCGTGGTTCCTCTTTTTCCAACCACTAAAATACCATAATACTGTCCCAATAACTGTGATCTGATTCCAAATAAAGCATCGCCTTCGCTGAGGCTGAACAAATAGTTCCGGGGTCCTTCACTCTCCCCGTTATGAACCCTTACTGAAAAAACATCCACGTCCCCGGATTGAATAATAAAGACTCCATCATAATTATTTAACAAAAAAGGTGTGTTGCCCGAAACAGGCAAAAACAAATCGGTTGTCTGTCCTGAGCCTTGGGATGTTTGAGAGTCTTGCATGACAATCTTTATCAAAAATGGTTTTAAAATCAGATTTTAACAATTATGAGGATATCGTTTATTCCGCTTGAATCAGTTGTGCATAAGGACTGGCTTTATCTTTTATCATTTCTTCATGAGTTCCTCTTTGAACCACTTTCCCGCCACGAAGGATGAGTATTTCATCGCAATCTCTAATGGTACTCAAGCGATGAGCCACAATCAAACAGGTACAACCCCGTCGTCTTAAATTATCATCAACAAACTTTTCGGTCTTTGGATCCAAGGCACTTGTGGCTTCGTCTAAGATTAAAATATTGGGGTTAATCACAAGAGATCTGGCAATTTCCAGTAATTGACGCTGCCCTCCGCTAAAATTATGCCCGATGCCTTCAATGGGACTTTCATATCCGTGAGAGCGTGTTGAGATCAATTGATGAATCCCTACATCTTTTGCGGCTTGATGGATATGAAATTCAGGAATTGTTTTATTCCACATCGTCAGGTTTTCATAGATAGTTCCTTCAAACATGAAAATATCCTGATCCACCATCGCAATTGAATTTCTTAAGACCGCATTGGGAATTTCTTCTCTTTTCTTTGAATCGAAATAAATGTTTCCCTCCCACGGAGTATAAAGTCCCGCGACGATCTTCGCGATGGTAGATTTTCCGCATCCAGACGGACCCACCAACGCTACTCGGCTTCCGGGATCAAGGGACAGATTAAAATCTTTGATTAAGGGCTCCCCCATCTTGGAATAGCCAAAATACAATCCGCGGATATCCACATGTCCCGTAAGACGATGGATGTCCCCCTCGGAGTTCCCTTCACGTCCTATTTCTTTGACCTCATGTATTTTAATATCATGTTTAAATTGAGGATCTTGCTCATAACGCCAGACGTCATCCAAGCGGTTCATATCGCCTTCCAACTCTTGCAGCATACTGCCTAAACCAACCAGACTATTGACAGGACCGATAAAGCTGGACATGAGACTTTGAAACGCCACGAGCATTCCAATGCTCATTTTCCCATCCATTACCAAAAACCCGCCCATCATCAGAATGGTGACATTATTCAGTCCTGAGAGTAAAGGCGGAACTGCTGATAAATACACCGAAGCAATTCCCAGTTTTTGATCCCCGTTGATAACCTTGGCATAATATCCAGCCCACATCGAAAAAAAATCAGACTCGCCTCCCGTCGCTTTGATCGTTTCAATATTACTCAATCCCGCCATTGAAATCCCGGTGAGTTTCCCCTGATCCTGAAGTAATTTGCGACTGGCATCAATGCGAATACGAGAGACATATTTCAAACATCCCATGTTGATCAACGCGACCACAACGCCCAAAAGCGTCATCGAAACATCATACTCCAGCATCAGAATGAAAAAGAAGACAATCATGATCACATTCAGTATGGTTGAGGCAAATTGACCGGAGACAACCCCCGCAACCTTGTTGTTAATGGCAACTCGTGACCCTATCTCTCCGGCGAATCGTTGCTGAAAAAATTCAATGGGCAGACGAAGGACATGCCAAAAAAATTGACTTGAAGAACTTAAGGCCAGTTTGGTCTGAAAACGTAACAGATAATAGGATTGCAGCCACATAAAGCCAGCACGCAGAATGGCGGTAAGCGTCATGCCAAAGAGTAGCGGTTTCAACCAGTCATTCAATCCGCCAATCAAAATTTCATCAACAAAGACTTTGGTAAAAATGGGAATGACCAAGCCTGGAATGACCAAAGCCAGTCCAGCCCAAACCACAAAAGTCAGTGCGGATTCCGAACCTTTAAGGCGTTTTCTTAATGCGGCAAGGAGGTTGTTCTTTTCGCCACCAGTCTTGAAATTTTCACCTTTTTCAAAAACAAGAGCAACCCCGGTAAAGGATTCGTCAAATTCTGTAAACGTGACAACTCTTGGTCCTGAGGCGGGATCATTCAAATAAACTCGGCCTTCCGCAAAACCTTCAACAACGACAAAGTGATTGAAATTCCAAAACACAATCAGCGGCAAAGGGAACTGAATCAAATCCTCAGGCTCATGTTTGTACCCCTTGGCAATGAGTCCATATTTACGCGCCGCTTTTAAAACGTTATCAGCACGGCTGCCATCTCTGGACACACCGCATTCAATTCGCAGTTCTTCCAAGGGCACAATCTTCCCATGATATCCCAGAATAATAGCCAAGGATGCGGCACCACATTCGACAGCCTCCATTTGCAAGACCGTAGGTGTTTTGAGACGACTCAATTGGAAGGTGCGCTCTAACCATTTCCCTAGTGGACCTTTTTTGGCTTTGACAGCGACTTTTGTTTTAATATTTTCAATCGGTTTCATAGGATTTATAGGTAAACTGCCACAAAATATAACTTTTTAAAAACCCACAACACTTTTGAGGTAAGGAATAACCAATCCGATAGGACGTTGTTCGCTTACCACAATAGAGGCGGTCGAAATAGTTCCACTAAAGATCTTGGTTGAGGGGCCTTTGGATGAAGTCCATTGATACCCACTCGAGGTTGTTTCGTCGGGAAGTAAATCTACATGAACTTCAATAGGAGCTCCCCCCCTTGATAAACTCTGGACTAATTCATGGTTTTTGATCACATTCATCATCCCTTCGGATGTGGATGGAAATTTTGAAACATAAGTCACCTTCCCTTTCATAACACCAAACTCTTCCCTTTTTATCGTTGAGGGAGAGATCCCGACATTCATCCCCATGCGGACTTTTTTCCCTTCAGTAGGAGGCACATAAATCACCGCGGTTAAGGCCTCTTCCTTGCTGATTCGCTCCAAGCTTAAAATGGGGGCACCTGTTCCAACAATGCTTCCCTCGTCTGCTCGTATTTCTATGATTCTTCCTCGATGGGGACTCACCACGCGACTGTTGAGCACTAAGCGGTCCTCCAGGATCTCAACGGTTCTTTTGACTTCATTCATTTGAATCACGAGATTACGCCGTTCTTGTTCTTTGCTGCCTCCTAATTTCAATTTTTGAACTTCAATTTCGTTAATCTGATTTTTTTGCTGTTCGATTTGTTGTTGTGTCGCAAAGAATTCCTGTTTGGTGTTTTCCAATTGCTGTTTGGTGATCAGGCCTTTCGTCAAAAGCCGTGTTTGTCCTTGAATTTTTTCTTGCAAGGACTTTATGTTTTTTTCTGCAATCTCAATACTGTTAGTGAGGTTTGCTTTTTGTTGATCCAAGACCTCGTAACTTTTCTGTACACTTTTCGCACTAGTGCTGAGGATACTGGTTTCTTGACTTTGCAGATCCTGTAAACGAGCTCTTTCACTACGAAGTTGATCCACAATGGAGGGTTGTGAAATTCTGGCAACCGTTTGACCTTTGTCCACAAGATCTCCCACAACTACCGCGATATCCGAAATTTGCCCACTGCTCATTGAGACAATATTCAAGATACCTCCCTTTTTAATCAAAATACCTTGTCCGTTAACTTTAGTTGGAATCATGCCAAAGATCCCCCAGAGGATCGTCACAAACAGCAAGGAACTTAAGGCAATCAAAGAGAACCAGCCTTTAGGCGTTGTGATCTGCATCAACTGATCCAGTTGTTCAGGTGAGGACAAACGTTCTAGCGATGTTTTTCTAAAAATATGTTGCCGCATAATATCACTTTACAAAAACACAAAAATTGAAAAAAAACGAATAGAATGGAGGTATTAACTCGGTCCTGATTTAAAGACATTAACCTTAGTTTTTAAGGATGCATTTATTCAACGAAAGGAACCGAAAACATATGCTCCCTGTTGATGATGTATCGATCATCCGCAAGATCTACCAGGGTTGCGGTTTCATAACGCAGTAACAGTAGAGAAAGCGCATACTCTCTTTGAATGGAAATAAATCCCATTAACGCGGAAGTCAGTCGATCCTGTGCCACCGTAACGTTTAAAGTAGTCGAGAAGCCCAGTTTTAATTTTTCTCGCTCAATCTCCACCGCCTCACGGTTTTGCGCGACAGCAAACTCCGATTGCCGATATTTTTTAATGGTACTGAGTAAGCCCGATATTCGGCGAACCACACCGGAGCGAATGGTTCGCTTCAGATGACGTATGGAAATTGCCGCTTGTTGATAGGAAGCCGTTGCGCTTTCCAGCATTCCATAAGCTGTATTATTGGCAATAGGCCAACGAAAGGAAACCGTACCCAGGACATTAGGCCCTGCTTGATTATTCAAGACAGAATTGATAATGTCCCCGGTTCCATTTCCTTTTGTAATACCAATGGCGCCAAAGCTAACCGTGGTGTCCAATTGCGGTTTGACATTTTTCTGCGCGGCCACTTTTATCAATTCCGAGGAGTGCTTACGTTCCCTTAAGGCTTTCAAATCCGCACGTCTTTTCAAGGCATAGTCGATATAGATTTGCTGATCAAGATTGAGATCCTCAGGAACCTCAGGAAAAGTATCCGTTGTAGGCGGCAAGGTGCTTATTTGTTTGAAAGGAAGTCCGATCGTAATTCCCAATTGCTGTCTGGAATCGAGCAATTGTTGTTCTGCCGCAATCACATTCGTGAGTTTATCCGCAAGGTTTGCCGTCAGTTGTTTTAAATCCGTTTTAGGACGTTCTCCTTCTTTGACCAGGATCTTGAGCTGCTCCAAAAACAAATCGGCCTGATCTTTGGACTCCTTCTGAATTTCCAAGATCTTTTGGGCGGCACAATAATCCCAATAAGCGATAGCCGTCTGAAGAATCGCTTCACTGTTCGTATGTTGAAGATCAAAGATACTGGATCTCTCTGAGCTTTCAGCGCTCTTTACCCCTATTCCATTTACATCACTTCCCCACCCTTGAAGTACCGGGATGCGAAACACAAAGGAAAGAGTCCCTTGACTCAAGGGGTCAGGATCATCTTTCGGATTAAAGGCTTGCTGTTCAACTTGAGTGACTTCGAGCACGGGACTGAAAAGGATGCCTGTTTCAAAACGTTTCTCACTACTGAAACTGAAAGTCCTCGTATGGGTTACCGCCGCGTTTCGTATTTTTTGACTGGAAGCCTCATCGGTAAAAAAATAAGACGCAATTGTTGAAAATGGCGGCCCTGATTCCTTGAAAAGCAATTGAAATTGTTTTTGTTCATCTTCCTGCTTTTGCAATTGATCGCGTGTTTCCGATAATAGGGGCGTATATGCGGAGCCCTGACTCACCGATGAATTAAACGTCAGATCAAAGATTCCTTTGGCTTGTTGAATGTGCCCCCTGACTACTTGAATTTGCAATTCTTGCATCTGGATATTCGGATTTCTCGACAAGGCTAATTGAATCGAGTCCAGAATACTCAACCCCCTGCCCGTGTCAACGCTCTCTACGTCCTCTTCAAAATCATCCTGTGCCATTGAAGGCGACGCGATGAACACGAAAAAAACGCTCAAGAGGAAACCCAAGGAAAGACACAATAATGTAGACGGTATTTTTTGTTGTAGATTCTTCACAAACATGGTCTCGGTAAAAGTTGTATTATTTTGCCTGCAAAAGCGATTGAACCAAGGTCGTCACTTTGCGTAAATTGGTCATTTCTGGCAAACACCCCTGATCTACCGTAATCTGATATTTGTCTTCCATACGCATTATGATTTCCAGCGCATCCATCGAATCTGCGCCTAAATCATCAACGAAATTAGCATCTGGAGTAATTTCGTCTGCAGAAACGCCAAACAAACTTGCTAATATTGCTTTAATTTCTTCTTGTAATTGTTCCATTTTTTCCTATCTTCCACATTGAAATTTTATCCTCAACAGAGGTGAGAAACAGACGCTCACTCCTCACGAGTTCTACCCAATTATTTTTATTGATTGCATAGATTCGTTCAATTCGTCAAGGTGTGGTTTCATTCTTTTTTTCATGAAGGTTGACATCCCTTCATTTTCCACAAAAACCATAAAGGTAATTTTTTTTAAGAATTCATCCTTATTTTCAATTTGCAAACGAATTGAGGTCCCCAGCAACGGGAAAATCAGTCCAAAGGGTTGAAGATCTTTCCTGACAAAAACGGCGGTATAACGAATGGTATCCCGTGCAATCCTATGAGTAATATGCCATCCAACCACTTCCTGTCTGTGACGTAACCCGACGCTGGTCAAAGGTTCAAAAATCGCTGAATCCCGAAACGGTGACAAGGTTTCAGAGTACCACAGGAGATCCCCTTTATGGCGCTCAAGCTTTTCTTTGTCTTCCGGTTTTAGCTCAGTCCAGGGAAATATTTCAAACGCTGAGGGAACTCTGATTTTTTCAACCCATGGGATATTGGTTTTACGAATATCATGGCACCGGCCGATTAAGGCGAGAGCCTTAGCTTTAGGAAAACCGGTTTTTCCCAACAATCCTTCCAAGGTTGACGTGATCGGTCTTCCTGTTTCATAATCCGCACGAAATTGCTCACAGCCTTTTTCTTTTAAGGCCTTTTCCACAGCCTCAATGAGTTGTGTCGCAAGCCCTTGCCGTCTATAAGCCTTTTCAACAAAAACGGAAAGAAGATCCGCTTTTTTTTCATTTTTGTCAATATTCGCAATCGTCAAACCGATCGGTTTGTTTTTATCCAGCACTCCTATCGCCAGAACAGGGGTCTGAGGTTCACCAAGATCTGTCCGCATTAAGACGGACTGGTAAACCGGATAAGTAAAATTTTTAAAAAAATACCCCTTTGAAGTATTTAATATAGAAAATTGATATTTCATAATCCTTGAAGTCAGGCGTTTCTCGATTTAATGGTTGACTACTCTTGCAATAACGAGTTGAAGGATGAAAAGTCCAGTAAAAAAGAAAGGTGCCCCAGTTTGCCTGAAATGGGACGCTGTGAATCCCCAAATTTGCAACGCTTAGTTAGCTCCACTTTCTTTAGAGTGACGGAACTTACGATGACAGAGCCAACGGTTTTTGGATTCCGTTTGTCTCTGTCTAAGAAATTGATCGAAACGGTCTTCTTAGGCATGATCGGAATGATTCTGATTCATTATTCGTCCTCTGTCTTTTCTAAAGAGTAAACTTCACTCAAATCATCCTGTTTTTGAGTTTTTTTTCTATTCGAGGTCTTGGATTGGGAGGCGGTTTTTTTCTGGGGTGCTTGCTTTTGCGTTTTTTGAGGTTCCTCACCTGATTCCGCCTCTTCTGAACTGGAAAGGTCTTCATTTTCATCCGTTTGTAACGAAGACTCTTCTTCTTTGCCTCCAGGAAGAACTGTTTTCAACACGGCGGAGGAAAAGGCAGAGGATAATTCTTCCTGGCTGGTCACTCCCTGTTTATAGCCCCAACGGAGAAGAATTTGATAGGCTTCATCTTCCATACGTAAAGGCGCGACCTTTTGCAGACGCGCTTGTTGGGAGTTTCTTCGTTCCCTCACCAATTCGTCAATGTCTTTGAATCTTTTTTCATCCTCAATGTCCCGTTTTAAGGCAACCTTCGGCAATTTATGCTTTCTAATCCAAGCGCTGACTTTAGTATAAAACATTTGTTTTTCATAAATACCCTGATCCATCGCCCAGTTTGCCAGTTTGTCAAACGCTTCCAATTCAATCATCATCTGACGCCTGGTTTCCAACTTGACGCCTCGGGACTTAATTAATTGTTCAAACCGATTTCGTACAACCCTCATGAGCTCTCCTGAACTGTTTTGATGACGCGGACAAGTGTCTTATTGAGTAGATTCATCCCCTTCTCCGATGGAAGAAGATGAACCCCTCACAGATCCCCGCATGCGAATTTCCCGCACGCGGCTCTTCAAATTTCGTTTCAGTCGGATCTTAAGCCTCCCTTTTTGGCAGTGATCTATAGCTTTCCTTGTGAACCTGTTCTACCAGATCCGTCAGGTTTTTTTCCAGGTTTCCGCCATAAATAGCTTTGCTTATTCGATCGACACCTAAGGCTTTTGATCCATCTATAGACTTTCAGGTAAGCCTTTCCTGGGAACGCGGGCATCCTGCCCGCAAAAGCAGGCGGGACGCCTGCGCTCCCAGCCCAAAATACTTTTCTGAAACACTATAATTGTGTCTTGAGCTGACATTGAGCAGTGTGTTTACAAGAAAAATGAATTAGCCATATTTTTCGAGAAGAGGCTGATTCAAGTCATCCAATTGATAAAATTTGGCAACACTTTCTCCAAATAAGGCGATAATTTTAAGA
>JBBCAX010000292.1:0-1563 GCA_051382335.1 Deltaproteobacteria bacterium TL4 | reverse complement strand
AGTCTACCGCTTGCAGGCCCACAGAAACATCTCAATATACACGGCGATAATCTTGGCAATGTCGTGCAATTTATGGAGCGTGAGCACCCCAAGCGTTTCCATGCTATTTTGAACAGAATTGCTGACATTGTTGCCGAGTCGGTGCTTGCTGTTTGGAGAAAAAAACCCCATCAGGCAAAATTCCGCCGTAGAGAACACTTTGGGAAATTGTATGATGATATTTTCAAGAATCTGAATGCGGCTCAGGCGTTACTGGCCGTGTTGATCTTTCGCCACGTGGAGAACGAAAGGAAACGACCCACCACGCCAAATCCAGCAAGCTTTCTTCCTTATGCGTCACACTATTTGTCCATGCTGATTGGTCGTCATCTCTTAAAGGATCGTGGGACAACAATGGACCAGGTTTCTCATCGTAATTTTCAGGAAATACTTAAGCATTTTGAAGATAATCGTACCAAATACCACAATCAGGCTGTGGAAACACTCACAGGTGCACTGGAAACATGCTATGGCAACAGAAAAATTTCATTACAACAGTTTTCCGCCACGTTCAGGCGAGGGGATCTTCTGGAAATGCTGGAAAATGAAAACTGAAATGATTCCACCTGTGCAGGTACCTTTTTTTAACCACGAAAAACACTAAAAACACGAAATAAAACCTGCAAAATAGGGTTTCACGGAGGAATTCATTGGGGTTGGTCATATTTTCGGCCATGTGTCAAAAAACGGTCTTTGATTTACCACCTGGTTTGGGTTTTGTTCCGTAGGGGCAGACCTGTGTGTCTGCCCGGGATCAGGGCGAACACACAGGTTCGCCCCTACAATTTGTGGCCGAAAATGTGACCAACCCCAATTCATTTATTAGACATTATGCCGATTTTACACTACCTGAATTTCCATTGCCTTCCAAGGTCGAAACTTCAATCTAAAGTTGTGTAGCCCACAGGCAATTTCCATGATTCTATCTTTGAATCCTTTGAGCCAATTTCTACATTTATCTTTAACCTGGACTTTGAACATTTGATTCATGGTTTTAGTTTTAATTATTCAATAATATCAGTGGTTTTATTTTATGAATGAATTAATGCAAGGTTATTATTTCCCGTTTTTCAGGCCAAACCTATCATTAATTCTAATACGACTTTATAAGTCTCTGATTTTATTCAGGAGTAATATTGAGCAAATTGTTCAAAGTCGAGTTTAACAATTCTGCACCTTTTAATCCCACTCATAACGTGTTCAATGCGAACTCGTATTCTTGAAATTTCACGATTTGAATTTTTTTCATCTTGAGTCAATTCTTTACCTTTAGGCTTTTTCATGGGTTGTACTATCGAAACACCCTCAACGGTAAAACCTTGAAATCCGGTATCCTGCAACAGTACACTGCCTTCCGCGAAGACATACTCAGATTCGTCGGCCAACTTTTTATCATGTTTTTTTCCTTCCACTGTGGGTGTTAGAAAAACCACCTGGCACTCCGTATTTCCCAAAACGTTGTTCTTAACTGTATGCGTTTTCTGTTTGCCACTGTAATATTCTTTTTGTTTGTCATGATCTTTA
>JBBCAX010000291.1:0-41268 GCA_051382335.1 Deltaproteobacteria bacterium TL4 | reverse complement strand
TCGTTGATCACAGACAGATTATGGGAATTGAGATGGTTGTAATTGTTGTCTGAAGAGCTCACTGCCAGAATCACTGAATAACTTTGATTGTTATCGGGAACCGTATCAGCCACGCCTGTAACCGTGATGGTTTGGTTGGTATTCCAGCTATTGGGCGTAAACGTCAGAGAAGAAGGGGAAACGTTTCCTTCAGTACGATCCGAAGAACTTACGGCAATGGTGACATTCGCTGTGGGTTTACTGGTCAATTTAATGGTGAAGGATGCCGTGCCACCACTTTCTGTCGTATGCCCACTGATTGCGGAGACTGTGATTCCCACCGTGTCATTATCAATATTGGTGAGACTGAGGTCGTTGGGATTCAGGTTGTTGTAATTCAAATCGGCGGAAGAGGCTATTCCCATCATAAGCGTATAGGGTTGATCGCCATCATCGACCTCATCGTCAATGCCGGTCACAGTCACAATTTGACTGACATTCCAATTCCCTGCGGAGAAACTCAACGAACCGGGAACCACTGTTCCTTCATGGGTATTGGAGCTGCTTACAGTTGTTGTTACCGTAGCTGTGGGTTGACTAGTCAGGTTAACCGTGAAAGTGGCGGTGCCGCCAGCTTCAGTCGTGGTTCCACTGATATTGGAGATCACAAATTCAGCACTATCATTATCGGTATTGATCACCGAAACATCATTAGGATTGAGATTATTGTAATGGATATCCAAAGAGGATGCGGCTTCCAATACAATGGAATAACTCTGATTGCCGTCTACAACCCTATCGTCAACGCCTGTAACAGTGACGGTTTGATTGATATTCCAGCTATTAGGTGTAAATGTCAGAGAAGAGGGGGAAACGGAACCTTCTGTACTGTCTGAAGACCTGAGCGCAATCGTGACATTTGCGAAAGGTTGACTGCTCAACTTTACGGTAAACGTCGCCGTTCCACCGGTTTCCGTTGTATTCTGGCTAATGCTGCTAATTTGAAAAATGGCCACATCAATATCCACAACCGATATCGCGACATCGGCAGGGTTGAGATGATGGTAATGGGTATCGCTGGAGGTCGTATTCGCCAGGATAATAGAGAAAGTTTGAGTTCCATCAAGAATAGAGTCGTTGACTCCAGAAACCGTCACAATTTGGTCTTGATTCCAATTGCTATTGGTGAACGTAAGGCTTTCTTTATCAACGACGGCTTCCCCTGTGTCGGGACTCGAGAGAGGAATCGTAACCGAGTCACTGGGTTGTGATGTTAACCTGACACTAAACGTGGCGGTTCCCGCTTCACTGACAGCCCCACTGATGGCACTAACGACAAAATCAGCACGGTCATCGTCTTTATTTATGACCGTAACCGCGTTAAGAACCAGATTGTTGTAATTACTGTCCTTAGAGACCGAAGGTGCTAAAATAATAGAGTAGCTTTGGTCTCCGTCAATACTATGGTCATTCACTCCGGTCACGGTTATGGTTTGTGTCGTCTCCCAATTGTCTTCTGTAAACTCAAGAGACGAGGCTGAAATGGTTCCTTCCGTAATATCTGAGCTGCTCATTCCAATGGTTACACGGTCAGAAGGGTGGCCATTTATGCGGACGGCAAAGGTTGCGGTGCCTCCGGCTTCTGTTGTGTTTCCACTAATTGAAGTGAGGGTAAACCCGGGATGGTCATTATCAACATTCGTCACACGCACCATTGCCGGGATTTGATTATTAAAGTTACCATCGTTTGAGGTCGCGGCTGATAAAACAACAGAGAAAGTCTGATCCCCATCGACAATATTATCGTCAACACCAGTTACCGTGACGGTTTGATTGATATTCCAGGTGGCTGTTGTGAAGGTGAGGCTTGTTGGAAAAACCGTTCCTTCTGAGGTGTTGGAACTGCTTACGCCAAGGGTCACACTGGCTGTGGGTTGATGGGATAACCGCATGGTGAATGTCGCGGAACCACCTCCTTCGTGAATCGGTTGACTCATTGCCGACATGACAAAGCCTGAAGTAAACGTAACATTGGTGTTATTTCCCCGGTTGGTTGTCCCTATCGTATTTATCGTTCCTCCACTCACCGTAATATCCTGAATACTCCCCCCTGTCTCAGTTACCGTAGGGGTGTTGGATAAACTGAGGGTGGCGGCACTTCCGTTGACGGTTGAACTCAGGTGGGAATTGTAAAGGGTTAACGTCCCCGAATTAAAGTTGGTGGTCTGGGTTGGCGTGAGGCGTAAAGAACCTCCGTTAAGTTCCAGAGTCCCTCCCGAAAATGAACTTCCTTGGTTGAAATCAATAGTGGTTCCCGTTCCTTTCAATTTACCATAGGCTGTCAGGGTACCGTTGAGGGAGAAGATTCCTGCGCCGGTCAAGGTGCATTCATCACCTGAGTAAATATCAAAATCGTTCTGAAGTGATAGAATTTTACCCTCAGCAAGATCGATTCCAATAGACTTTCCGTTCAGCGTTAAAGTGGAAATGGTAAAATGCTGAGCTACCTCAATTTTTCCCTCAACTGAATCTTCCCAAAAAATCACATCACTGACCGTTCCGTTGACTCCGGTCAGTTTTAGAGTTCCATTGGCATAGAGTCCCAAGTAGGCGTTAGAAAATATCAAACTTCCGCTGCCACTCAGTTCTGTAGTGGTACCATTCGGAACGTTCAAACCGCTCGTCAAAGTCAAGGCGACGCCCTCAGCAATATCTATTTTCTTGTCAGTCAGTACGTTATTGAAATAACTGATGCTGGAAATTGTAAAATTGCTGTTAACGTCAATTTCCGCATTGCTGGATAAAAAAATGACTTGGCTGAGCACCCCCCCGGATCCCGTCAGTTTCAAAATACTACTGTCGTTCAACCTAAGAGAACCACTTCCCGCAAGCATAACGGTTCCTCCTCCGCCAAGTTCGAGTGTGAAACTCTGTGCAAGAGTCACTGAATTGGAAACCGTTAAGGTGCTTCCCTCGGCTACATTAATGATTGAGGTATTATTGAGCGCTAAGGAAGTGATGGTGGCATTATTGTTAATCTCAAGCTTTCCTGTGCTGAGATTTTCGCCAGAAACAGAAACACTCGCGAGGATGAGGGTTCCATTGAGAATGAGTTGGCTAGAAGCTTTATTAAGAATGAGGGCGTCTGTGTTCATCAAACGTCCCGTGCCGTTGAGTGTCAAAGTGGAACTTCCGATAGAAACCTGTTGGCCTGTATAGGTGAGTACCGCCGCTAAATCCAGGGTAGACGATTCATTCATAGTGATGTTTCCTGAAACGGTAAGAGCCTGATCTACAGCAAACGTTCCTCCGGCCAAAACAACATCAGCAGCAATCACCCCGTTGGCTCCAGTGATGTTTAAAGTTCCTCCACTTTGAATCGTGATTTGATGGATTAACGGACCTCCGGTTCCATTCCAGGTCACCGTATGCCCCTTTGCGATGGTCACCACATTATCCCGTTTTCCGCAGTTGGAATCACTTCCAAAGGTAGAAGTTGCCAAAAAGGATCCGCTTTGGGTACTGGTACATTCGTAGCCGCTTCCTCCTGAGATATTAACCGTCATCACATTTCCAGTGGCGGATATATTCTGGAGGGTAATCCCTGTTGAAGCGCCACTATAGAGCTTGCTATTCGGAGTGCTGGTATTGCTGAAGGAGGTACGATTTCCTTGAAAAAATAAATTATTGGCATGGCCGCGATGAGCATTGTTATCCAAACCAATGTTGTTCGCTTCTTCCAAGTCGACCCATTTGTGGGTTTCATCGTCATTGTTTGTTTTGTTGTCATCAACATGCCAAACGGCTAATCCGCCATTAAAGGTTCCGTCCACATTCAATCCCCGATCATAGCCATCCTTTTGACGATTTTCTACCAGGAAGTATTCTCCGCTGGTATTGGTCAGGATTTTGATGGGTTTGTATTGAGAACTGGTACTTTTGTGTATTTGTTGTCCGGAGTTGGTGGTCACCTTGGTTGAATCGACAAACCCTACCTTGAGCTTACTCCATGCGCTCAGATGGACAGGAGTTTCTCCGGCATAAGCGTCGCCGGTCTTGCTTCCCCAGGAACCACCGCCCATCAGTCCCCAATCTCCGATTCCCTCAGAACTGGAATCGGTGTCATACAAATCGGGAAGATCAAAAACGGCATGTCCCAGTTCATGGGCGATGACTCCAATAGTGGCGTCATGCGTATCCTGCCGTTCTCCAAAACGAGAATAGCCTCCGGAACTGCATCCTCCAACTTGAATCCCATCCACCGTTGGCGGCGTGACGTCATAAATACAGGAAGCATGAGCCCAAACATGGGGACTGGGAGTCCCATTCGAAGCTTCTCCCCCGGCTACAATGAAAAGGACTTGCAGTTCCGCATCCGAAATTTCCCCATTTTTATCGGTATCATAAGTCGAAAAATCAATATAGACATCAGCGGCTTCAAGGGTACGCTTGAATTCACTATCCATTCCTGCTTGACCTGGATTGGGATGGTTTGAATTCAATTTGATTTTAAGCACTCCGTCATTGGGGGTGCCTTCCGTTTCCGCAACCCGGGAGAGTTGAAATTGACCGTAAGAAATTTCATTCCAATAATGGTTCAATTGTCCCTCGGCGGTTCCAAAAATTTTATCACTCCAAATCGAGGCCTCACTTTGAAGGACGACATCCGTGAATTCAACCATGATCACCACAGCGGGTTGGGAAGAAACTGGCGGAGCCAAGGAAGATGGTGATCGGGAAGAGGAGCTTCGTGGTCGTTGAGAGGGAGAAGCTGAATTTTGAGATTGTTCTTTGGCCTTCCGCACCGCTTCTTGATGCCGTTGAACTTCTTTTTTCCATAGAGTTCCCAGAACTTCCCTGGAAATTGGAGGCAGGCGGGGTTGAGATTGTTGGAACTGTGGATTTGACTTGGTATTCTCATCCTTTTCAACCGTCACAACCATTCCTGAAGATAGGAGTTGATCTTCACCATCAACCTTTTGAACTATGGCATATTCATAAAAATCAGTCTTGGGATTCTTAACGACGATTCGGCCCTCAACAGTTTGAATCCAAGCAAACCATTCATCTCCATGAAGCGTCGCTTGAAAGGAAGTTCCATTCGGTTGGATAAAGTTGTGAAAACCCGGTGCGGGAGGAACCGCATAGCTTAGATTCACCATCCAGAAGAGGGTGAATCCTCCACAGAACATCACGCATCGTACTATTTGTTTCACAATTTTTCTCTACAATCACTGAAGTAAAATTTTTCGAGCTGTGCAGGTGGTTTGAAAATTAATCACGAAAAACACGAAATAAATGATTTTTTAATAAATGAATTGGGGGTGGTCACATTTTCGGCCACAAATTGTAGGGGCGAACCTGTGTGTTCGCCCTGATCCCGGGCAGACACACAGGTCTGCTCCTACGGAACAAAACCCAAACCAGGTGTTAAATCAAAGACCGTTTTTTGACACATGGCCGAAAATGTGACCAACCCCAATGAATTCCTCCGTGAAACCTTATTTTGCAGGTTTTCTTTCGTGTTTTTAGTGTTTTTTGTGGTTTTAAAAAGGTACCTGCACAGCTCGAAATTTTTTGGTTCTGGTGAAAAAACAGATGAAGAGGACTGATCCTGATTATCACCCTTGTCATAATATCAAGGGGGTCACTACATGTCAAAAACTCTTTTCAAATGCAAACATTAAAAAATTGGAAGTTTATATTTTTGTGTTGCAATTCCGTAATTCAAAGTGTTAGTAGAACAGAACTGTCATCAGTTAGTCGTGGTTGGAGTATTGGGGGAAAGGTTTCCTCATTCATGTCACTTCTGGTAAAGGTTGGGGCATTTTTCGAACTTGAGTTTGTTATAATGAAAGAGGTAGTCACATGCGTAAGGAAAAAATTAAATTATTATGTTTTTTAATGATTATGCTTGCATCTCTCATAGGGTGTCAGGAATCTTCTTCGTCGGGTTCTTCTTCGGATAAGTCTTCTCAACTTGATGCTTCGGGAGATGCGTCAAGTGATGCGTTAAGTGTGAAACCGGGGAATGATACCTCAGATAACGTCACCGGTTCCGATAACGAATCCAAAGGGGTAGAACCCAAAGATGATACAGCAAATGGTTCTAAGACCCTTCCTCTATCCCAATCTACCTCTGAATCTACAACAAGTTCAAATACAACAACTAGCAATCAAAATAGTGGGGATTTGACAGCACTTACGGATCTTAAGGCCAGTTTGACAGGTGTGGTTTTAGATGATCAGGGGAGTCCTATTGCTCAAGCGGGAGTTTCGGTCTTTGGGAAATCCACCAAGACGGATACTCAGGGGAACTGGAGCATTGCGGAGATTCCTGTTTCACAAGTGGATATCGCTCCTCTCTCTCATACGGCCACCACCCAAGACGCACGCAATGTGATTTTATCAACCGTTCCCGTTTCTGTGGTGAAAGACGGCTATTTAAGCGCAACGGTCTATGTGGGATCAACGGCTGTTATTTATGACCAAGATACGTTAGGGCAGTTAGGGAATATTAAAGATCTTGGAAATGCCGTCGCATTAAGTCAATTGCCTTCAGGAAATACACTGGTTGTTTCAGGGCTGGCAGGAACGAGTGGTGATGTCATCTTAAAAAAGAAGGATAAAACGGTGACAGGTGTTCTAAGGAGTGAAGTCACAGGCTATGCCCTTCCTAATGTTCCTTTGAGTTTTTATGTCAAAGCTGCAGATGTGGATAATGTTAAAGGGGGCAACGCCTCAGGAACAGCCGCTTGTGGTGGAACTTGTTCGGAGGTTGTAGACAATGGGCATATCCCTGGAAAAGTGACTTATGGGTATACTGAAATCGTTGTGTCTACTGATGATTCAGGACGCTTTACCTTCGCTAATGTTGCGGAAGGAACGTATGTTTTGAATTCCGCGTCCAGTGCTTGGAATCTAAAATACAGTACAGAAATCGCCGTTCCTGGTAACAAAAAATTAATCAACGTTACTGACGTAAGCGCTGTTCCAGTCATTTCTTTGGACAGTGTTGCTCCCTATGTCATGGCGGTGACAGGGGGAAGTGTACAAAATAATCTGATCCAGGTAGATACCTCCGTAAATTTAAACCAAACCCCGCTTGAGTTTGTGTTTAATGAAAACCTGCAACCCAGCCGTTTTGATGCCAATCAATCCCTGATGATTCATGATCAAGATGGAAATTACTACCCCATTAAAACTCAAAAATCCCTTAACGCCCTTAAAGCAGTGGGTGGTGACGCCTCAGGAGATAGTGCCACCCAAGCGGCGGAAGAATTAACGCAATTAACAAACAACAGGTTGAAAATTTATACGCTTATTCCTGTTCCGGAAGGTGCTACTTTAACGGTTAGTCTCAAAACTTACGATTACATTGATACCGCGTTGAATCCCAATGTGCTGGTAAAAAAACAAATAACCTTAGTCAACAACTACACTCCGAGTGATAGTACCGATGGTTATTTTCTTGAGTACAAAGTTCGTCTTTATGGAGGTGCCCCTTATGTACTTGGTTTTCAAAATACGGGTTTTAATGCCTCCAATAAACTCATGCTGCTGCAAAATGTGGATTTTCTCAACACCCCTCTGGAAATTGTTTTCAATGAACCTCTTCAAATCAGTAGCAATAAATTGGCACAAGCCCTGACGATTATTGATGGAGCTGGAAACAGTTATGCGATTGATACAGCAAAAACAAAATTTCAGGAAAATACCTTGAAGCTTTATACGACGACTTCACCCACTTCCGCGGTTTTCTTGAATCTTTTCTTAAATAAAGCAATTCTGGTGGATGAAGTGGGACTTCCCTTAATGCACCCCTCCTCACTGGCATTAAGGTTTCCATCGAAAACGGGAGTCAGCGCAACTCCGGTTGGAGAGGCTCAGGAATATGTCTTATTCACCATGGATTTGACGGGAAGCGCGCCTTATGTTCAAGGTGTTCTTAGTGCCCAGGTGGATTTGGCTCAACCCCCCATGTTGCTTCTCCAGGAACAAATCGATTTTGTAACGACCCCCTTGATTCTCAAGTTCAGCAAACCCTTGAATACCACGGGTTTCAATTTAAACGCCTCACTAAGGCTGATCGATGAAAAAGGCGTTGGTTACATTCTGGATCCAAGTGACGGTAAATCGAGTCTCTCAGGTGATACCTTAACCTTGTATACCGCCACAACACCTCCGGATACGGCGGTCTTAACGCTTCAACTGTTGAAATCCTCTTTCATGGATACATCCAACCGTTCAAACGCTCTGATCGCAAGTGCTCTCGCCTTTCCTTTTGATCCAACGCAGATGGCAGCCAACAATCCACTGGGACAATACACTCCTGAAGGTGTTAGCGCCAGTAACCAATACGTTACATTGAGACTAAAACGGGGAGGAGCTGCTCCTTTCATTCAGGCGATTCGCAATGCTGAAGGCATTGATAATGACATTCATTTGTCTCAGAACGTGGACATGGTGACCCTGCCTTTACAAATTATTTTCAGCGAAAACATTAACACCGAAGGTTTTGATCTAGCGGATGCCATAAGGGTTTATGGAACTAAAACGGTTTACCCTGTATCCGTAGACGCCAGTTCTGATGCCTCTACTTTAAGTGGAAATATCTTAACCATTTATACGGAAGAGTCACCAACCATAGAACCTGAATTCACGGTTAGTTTAAAACGCTCCGCTTTTCAAGACGCGATTGGTAACAAACTCAATGGCGCAAAGTCCATTACCAATATTGATGTCACGCCCATTCAGACGGAAGAATTTGTCACGTTAACGATCAAACGTGGGAATTTCACACCTGTGATAGAAGGATTTCTCAATGCGTCAGGTGTGGACACGAACGGAGATGGCGTAAAAGACGCAATTCTGCTGGCAGAGAGTGTTGATCTGATAACTACTCCCTTAAAAATCAATTTTAGTGAAAATATGGTGGTTACCAACTTGGCCTCTTCTGTTCGCTTAATGGATCAAAATGGAATTCAAGCCTACCCCCTAGAGATGGGTGCCGACAAAACGGCCATGAATGGAAATGTTTTGAGCCTTTATAGTACGAAGGCCCCAAAAGAGGGAGCCATCTTCACTATTCAATTAACGGTCGCTTCCTTCAAAAACTCATGGGGCGTCCCGTTGGACGTAGGCACCAGCACTGTCCCTAAAAATCTGAAATATCCGGTCGTTTCAGGCTTTCAGCCTTCCGTAAGCGGAGAGGATCTGCAAGTGACCGTAACCCTTAAAATGAAGCGGGGAGGCATGGCTCCTTATTTGGTGGGGCTTAGTAATGTCTCTGGAGTCGATACTGATGGAAATGGAGTTGCGGATGCCATTCAGTTGGATGAGGGTGTTGATTTGGTCAGCACGCCATTAGAATTAATTTTCAGTGAAGCGGTGGTTATTAGTAGCCTCTCGGATGCGATTACCTTAATTGACGAAAATGGAAGTATGGCTTATCCTCTGGATACAGGGAGCGGGAAAACAGCGGTGAGTGGAAAGACCTTGAGTCTTTACTCTACAATTGCCCCCTTAGAAGGTCGGAAGGTTAAGGTGGTTTTAAAACCGGCAATGATTAAGGATTCTTCCGGCAATTCCCTTGATGTTGGAACGAGCTCCAGTCCAAGAGCTCTGCAGTATCCTGTGGTGTCAGGAAGTGCCCCTGTGGTTAGTGGCGATAGTACTCAAACGTTGGTTACCTTGATGATCAAGCGTGGAGGAATGGCTCCCTACATTGTTGGTATTCGGGATGCTTTCCGTTTAGATACAACAGGAAATGGCATTGCTGACGCAACTCAATTGGCGGATGCGATTGACTTGGTCAACGCACCCTTGCAAATCGTATTTAGTGAGCCGGTTTCCAGTTCAAGTTTAAGCGACGCGATTGTGGTGTATGACAATAGCGATTCTGAAGGTGAAGGTTATGTGTTAGATATGTCCTCCGGAAAAACGGCCATCAGTGGTAATGTGTTGAATATCTATACGACAACAGCTCCTCAAGAAGGCCGTACCTTCATTGTACGTTTGGCATCATCAATGTTTAAAGACTCAAGTGGGAATCTCTTGAATATTGGGAAAGTTGGAACCCCTAAAGCTCTTGAATTTCCCTCTGGAGTCACAACCACGGTGAGCAATAGCAACATGACCAATTATGTTAACCTAACCCTTAAAAGAACAGGAATGTCTCCTGGTGTTGAAGGCATAGCCAACGCAACCTATGGCGCCACACGATTGACAATCAAAGCTCCTGTCGATTTTTCAGCGACCCCCTTAAAGGTCGTGTTTAGTGAAACCATTAACAACGCTACATTTACAGCCGGATCCGATATTGTTTTGGTGGTGGAAGGAGAACAGTATTCGATTGATACCAGTTCTGGAAAAACAGCGTTGAATGGCAACGTTCTTTCAATTTACGCTTTAGGAAATGTCCCTGAAGGAGAAGAAATTGAGTTGTCACTAAAACTCTTCGGCTTTCAAGATAGTGTGGGGAACTCTTTACTTTCCACTGGTAGTTTGGTGTTTCCCTCAAACCAAGGTTATTATTCAACAAGCAATAGAGATGGTTTCCTGGTTATCAAACTGGTTCGTGAAATCAGTGCGCCTTTTGTGGCTGGTATCAAAAACGCGACTTATTCAAACGCTACAACCTCGCAACTTGACGATAGTGTCGATTTATCCACAAGCAACCCTTTAAAAGTGGTTTTTAGTGAGTCCGTCAGCAACTCTTTTCTGGGTAGTAGTATTTTCGTTTCAGACAGTAATGGACAATCTTACACCTTGGATACGAGTAATACGACTTTAGTTGGAGATACGTTGAGCATTGTTACACGAACAGTTCCACCAGAAGGCTCGACACTGACCGTCAAACTCTTGGTGAGTGTCTTTAAAGATACAGATAGTCATGAGCTGATAGGAGGGAAAACGATGTTGTTTCCTCTAAACAGTACTCATTTATTGGGGATAACGCCAACTAGCAGTGGGGACTTTTTGTCTTTAACCCTCAAAAGAGGAGGAGCTGAACCCTATGTCCTTGGTGTCAGAAATGCGACCTTCACAGGAAGCGTCTTGCAACTGGATGATACGGTTGATTTTACCAGCACCGGAATCCAAGTGGTTTTCAGCGAATCCATGAAGACCTCCGGCTTTAATGGGAGCACCTCCATCATTCTTGTGGATGCTAAAGACTCCACTAAAGCGTTACTGATCGACTCGACGAATACAGCAATGAGTGGCAGTATTTTAACGATTCGTACAACAAACGCACCCGCTCCTGGAGCTACTTTGAATTTATTGCTGAAAAAATCCGATTTTAAAGATCTTGCGCAGAATTCTCTCAAAAATATCAACGGGGTTCTACTCTTTCCCGCAAGTTATACACCTGCGGAGGTTACCAAAAATGGAGAGGAATATCTGAAAATTGTGCTTCTCAGTAAAGCGGATACTGCTCCTTACGTGGTTGGCGTCAAGAACGCGAGCTATTCCAATGGTGTTCCAACACAGTTGCGACTAGGCGACGCAGTTGACTTTTCCTCAGCTAACCCTATGCAAATTGTATTTAACGAAACTCTCAGTACCGCGAATTTTAACGCGAGGACTTCCCTGGTCGTTCTCGATACAACTTCAGGCAACGTGAATAAAGTTTATGAAACCAGCGGTTCTGCTTTATCCGGAAATACTCTTTCCGTCGTCCTAGGCGCAACACCACCACAGGATGCTGTTTTGAAAATTTTGTTAAAATCAACAGATTTTACGGATACGGCCGCTTTGCCTAATGCGTTAGAAACTTCCAGTATTCCTTCTTTGGCTTATCCTGAAGACAATGGAAACAATTATACTCCAACCAAAACAGATTCCCAGGATGGAAACACAGTTTTCAGCTATGTCACTTTGAAAGTCGCTTTGTCCGAAGGAGCCCCTTTCGTAGTCGGAGTGAGAAATGCGTCATTTGTTGACTTGGATAGCAATAGCACCCCTGAAAGTATCCAGTTGGACAATAGTATCACGTTGAACACGGCACCCTTGCAATTGGAGTTCAATGAAAATATTAATGCTATTTCCAATTTAGCAACGGCTATTTCAATTGTTGATCAGGCTGGAATCACTTATTCAGTGGATACATCAACAGGGAAATCAAATTTGAGTGGAAATCTTCTGAGTATTTATACCACAGCAACCCCTCCCACAAACGCAGTGTTACGCATTCGACTTTCACGATCCGACTTTAGGGATTCAGCAACCTTTGCCCATGAGTTGACCGCTGACAAATTGTCTTACCCTCTCGAAGGCGCAACAACCTATACTCCGACGTTAGCGGAAGGTAATCGAGTGGAATTGAAGCTCTATATGTCAGGTGCGGCTACTCCAACCACACCCAATATCATTGTCCAGCAAGTCGATTCTCAAAGTACAACGGGAGACTACCGAATTCAGGGACTGAGTGTTTCAGGGTTGTTGGACTATGATGAAAACATTAATGGAACGATTGCTCAAATGAACTCGAGTGCGGCATCCACAAGTCGTTTGGGTGCTTTGGCTCAGGCTATAGCGGTCGCTGATGCAACCAACTACACAAATTGGACGGAGGCCTCTGTTTCAACCAACGTGGGTTATCTGAAGTTGCATAACACGGAAGCAGGGAGAACCTACACTCTAACGGTTTCTGGAAGTACTCCGAGCAGAATTTCCATAGACACCGCATTGGCAAACGTCTCAACTTCCGGTCAAGGAGCCACCGAAGTCACGGATGTGGTCAGTGCCAACTTTACAGGCGTTGACAATCAGGAACTCCATGTTTGGATAGAGGGAGTGGTTCCAGGAAACGAAGTCAAAATCACAACAAAGAACTTCAGTGACAATGAAACCGTTGCCTCCTTTGAACTCAAAGATGTCGCGCCTCCGATGGTGGCGGTTCAGAGTGTTAACGCCAGTGATTTTATCCAGGAGGGTTATTCCATCAGTGCGATAACCGAGTCTCATGTGCCTGGAGAAAACGACGAAACTGGGAATGCTGCCGTATCAGACACCACTGCGCTCTTTCCAACTTTGGCTCTAACTTCATCTTTATACGATCAACTCAACCGCCGTCATAGCAGTAGTATCGCAAATACGGTACCTTTATTAGCAGGCGAAAGCGGTCGTACTTTAAGCAGTGGACGGAATGACGAAATATATACGCAGGCAGACTATAATGCCTGGGCTACTCCTTTGCAGAAACTCGTAGGAACGGTTCTCACAGACAGGGCGAATTCAACGACGTTGACTGTGAATTCCGTCAGTGGATTTGCTGTAAGCGATGTTGTGGTGCTGGATGATATCAACGTAGGTCGAATTACAGCGGCCACCGCAGGTTCAAAAACCATTACGGTTATCAGTAATGTTACGCTTGAAAAAGGGACAACCCTGTATAAAGCAGCACCGGTTCCTGTGACAACCGTGGTGTGGGCAACTCCAGCGACTACCTCCTTTGATGTTCCTTCCGCAATTGGTTTTTCTGTGGGTAACGTCATCATGGTAGATGATGAATTGACAACCATTCTTGCCATAACTCACGGACACGCTATTGCCTTGGTTGGAGCTGCGCCAACAGGACCTGCCGTTGGAAACATAGTTCAAAGGCTATCCGTGGACGTCAGTACTGTGGCTGAGTTACGGAGTGGTAGTGTGTCTTCAGGAAAAACGGTTAATGTGCTTTCTGTCTCAGGTTTCAGCATTGGAAAGATGGTTCGTTTTGGAATTCAAAATAAATTTTATACGATTCAATCAATTAATGAAAGCAACCGGACCCTGACAGTATTACAAACGATCACGGCACCGGTTGATGGCGATGCGATGACACAGTTAAGTCCTGTGGCTAATGCTTCTTCAACCCTTACCGCCTATAGTACCGCATCAAATACACTCAGTTTAGCCTCAACCGCAGAATTTCAGGATGGTGATATTTTGTTGATTGCCGCCAAATACCTGGTGGAAATTGATACCATTAGCTCGAAACTCAGTATGACGGTTAACACGTTGAACTCCGCACCAGAGGTTGGGGATGTGATTCAGAAGTATTCACCAACGAACGTCAGTGCGACGTTGACCGCTGATGTCAGCGCAAGTAAGACATTAAATGTTGATTCCATTGCAGCGTTTGCCGATGGTGATATTTTGATCTCAGCTACCGGTCTTATAGGAATTATTAACGGAGATCCTGTCTCCAGCAATTCCACCCTGACTCTGGCTTCTCCATTGGGAATTTTTGACGCGGGTTCCACCGTCAAAGCTTATAACTTGACGGATGAAGCCGCATTGCAAGAAGCCGTTAGTATGGGAGAGACTCAGTTGAAAATTCCTTTTGTGGAAAAAAGTGAATTTGCCGCAAATGATCTGATCGCTTTCTGTAGCGCTGGTGAGGATTCGGATTGTGCAAGCACCGAGCTTAACAATGACCAGGTCTACACCATTCAATCGGTTGCAACGGATACCGACCCAACCAAGGCGCTGATTACTTTGACAGCGCCTTTGCTTGCGCCACAATCAGCGACAATCGATTTCGTGGTTCAATTAGAACGAAAAACCACGGCTGCGACTCGAGCCATTGATTTGGAAGTGACTGAACCCTTAACGATTACTTCAACCGCCGCAGCGACCGTTCGTGGAAATTCTGATTTAACCATCAAAAACACGACCACAGGTGTAACTACGGTTGATGCTGGAGTAAATGCCAGCATTTTAGTTAAGTTAGGAGATTGGAGAACAATCAACAATAATAGCCTCTTGTCAATCAAAGATTTAGCGGACCTTTCTGGAAACAGTGCCCAAGCGGATGCGGGAGTCGTTATCAAAGACAAAACCCCACCTCTCGCAACACAGGCAACCGCTTCTGGTAATGTTTTAACACTCGTCTTTGATCAAGCGATTGAATTAGTCGGAGGGACCACCCTGATTGTTAAAGATACGGATAATACCCCTGAATATACCTTTACCTTCACCAATGGCGATGGCGGACGCTTTGGAAGCGCAACCGTTAACGGTGTGGCTTACACCTCTCCTGAAGGATATGTCATTTCAGCGACAGCAGCAACTTTGGTAGTGGATCCTAATGGCTCCAATGTGAGCGGAACAACATCGAATGTTCCGGTCTCAGCAGTCTTGAGCAATAGCAATAAGACGTTGACACTCACCGCTAATTCACCCGAAGATTCCAGCGAAAACGCTCTGATGGATATGGAGGGCTATTTTTCTCCCTTAAGCATTGTGGATGCAAACGATACTGTCGCCTACATCGTTGACTGGAGTACCGCCATCTCTGACGAAGCGGCAAATACATGGAATGTGGTAACCACTACAGCCAATGGCAACGGAGCCAGTGCCGCAGCACAAAATGACGCCTATTATTGTGCGTCAGCAGGTCCTTGTAAAAACCCGATGATTAGCGGAACGGATTCAACGGTTCCTCTGCTGAAACCTGTCACTCAATTGAAACAATGTGTAGATGGTAATGGTGACGCTGCCACTTGTATGGTTTCATCGGCCTCAGCTACTACCAGATTGCATCTCGATGCTTCCAATGATGTCTCTGATGGTAAGTGGGGCGTGGGAGACCGGGTGAAGGGAGAAACTTACGAGATCTTTATAACTTTCTCAGAAGAAGTAACAGCAGGAACTATAACAGCGGAACCGTTTGACAGCACTTCTTCCACCAAAGCGACCTATTCGGCGGTTACTGTTACAGCTTTGAATGGTACTACCGCTATATATAAATTAACATTTTCCCTCACTGGAGGAGTTGTCGTTGCTGGAGATAAATTAACCTTGAAAGATTGGAGTGATAAAGGCTTGGGCAAAGTGATGGCAATTAATAGCCTTGTGGAAAATGGGCAAACGAATGTGGTGAGTGCTCGCCTGACACTGACGTCAGAAACCACGTTAACGGTAACCAATGCTGACATTTTGGTGGTACGAAGTGGTACCACAGTGACTAGCCTGGATGACTCAACACCAGAACCGACCATTGATTCTACCGCTCAGGTGGGTCACAGCAAGATCGCGCTCAACTCAGTCAAAGGCGCTGCGAATGACGGAATTTGGTCAGTTGGCGATTCAGGCTCGGAAAGTTATACCGTCTACTATAACTTTAATAAACGAGTTAAGCTTGACAATTCCACTGTGGAATTAACAACCCCTACCTACTCAGGCCTGTCAAATGACGCAAGTTATACACCGGGAACGGTAACTTTGATCTCACCTTACACGGTTCAAGCTACCTTTAGCTTAGTGAATGGGGACGTGGTAGAAGGTGATACGTTATACCTTTTGAATTTAAAGGATGCTTCATCCGACACGTATATCGGTTTGGACATTGATGGCGGTGCGAATGGTAATCTTGATATGAGATCCTCAAAAGCGGTTTCTGCCAAGGTGGTGCTCAATGCTGCTGGAACTGGTGCCACATTAAGCAAACCAACTCATTATGATGATAATTTTGATAATGATGGGGACGCCACGGCAGATGCTTCCTGGAACATGGGTGTAGAGTTGGCAGGGAACTACAATGTTCAAACCATGAACGCTCTGAATATCCAAAATGATTCTGATGATGTGTGGTCTGTCGGAGACGCTGCTGGAACATATTCCTTTAAACTTAAATTTAGTGAAAACATTCTCTGCGTACTCGATAGTACCGGTAATTGTACCAATATCACTGACACTGTAGATCTGAAGAGCAGTTTAGGCGCAACTAAACTGATTATTGCGGACAAGAAGGTCTATCCGATTGGAAACAATACCTTGCAGGTGGTTGTTTCTACGAACGCTGCGGCTGTTGATGGAGACTACCTCGAATTGACAGTACCCGATTATGCTGGAAATTCGAACGCAAATATTCGCCTGAGACTTGGAGCTACTGCGGGAGCTGGATTGATCATTGATTCAAACGCTTTTTAGGTACGAGACTTTGATTTTGTTGAAAGACTCTATCCTTCTATAAACAAAAATGAAACTGAAGAAGTGGGTTTGTGTAAAAGCATAAACTCACTTTGCTTTCATTCTGCATCCGCTTAATTCTGCTTCAGTGGCGAAAAATGAAAATAACTATAAATTCTATCCCCATAGGTCTTCTCATCATCGGATTCACTTTTTTACTAGGCGCTTGTGAAAAGGATAACGGTGGTGAGACAACCATTATTCGAGAAGTGGTCAAAGAAGACTCAAGTAACGGACCAGATGTTCCGAGTTCCGGAGATCAAAAAGGTTCAATCTCTGACGAGGACCCCAAAAAAGATAAATCCGACACTTCAAACAACTCTGATACGGCCCTCATGCAATCGCCGAAGGAAACGGATACTCTCACAAAGGATGTTTCCGCTTCTCCACAATTGTCATTTCAATCCCAAAATAATACAAACATCAACCCTGCATTAGAACAGTTGAGTTTGCTCAATGATTTACAAGAAAAAGGTTCTACCTCAGACGAAGCAAAAATAATATCATTTTCTGATCGAAATAATAATACCTTTAGTTTTTCACTACCTCAGGCAACCGATAAATCTCCTATTATACGAAAAGGTGTTACTTATGGTAATAATCCACAAGGATTTGAAATGATCACAGATAATTTTGTGGATATAGATTTTAGGAATGAGTTTGAAGGCCCTTTACGAGTCAAAATAAAGTATTCTAAAATGCCAGATTGGGTTTTGAGCTATGATCCTGAAAGCAAAGTGATTGCATTACAGGCGTTTACTTTTTCAGATGATGGATCAATTTCACTTGTCACAAATACCTATGACGGGAAGGTAAGTATTGCTTTGGTGGCAGAAACTTCTCAAAATCGTAACTTTAAGGTTGGATTTTGGGATACCCAAATTAAAACTAAGAAAAATGTATTAGATCAGAGAAAACGATTTGAAATTATCAGGGATAATAATTTTAACAATACAACAATTAGTTTTAAACCATACTTATATGGCATATTCTTTTACGATTATTCTATTAAATATAAAAAATGGGAGAATGACAAATGGGGTGATGATATTTTAGTTAAACAAGCAAGCATAACCATTAAGGATGATACGCTTTTTCAATTTAATATTCATGGAAGAGGATTGTTTGAGATCTCTATCGAAGAAGGAAATTTTATTTCGACGTGGCGAACATGGAAACAACAGGTTTATGTTCCCTATGAATCCCTAGATCAAGAACAAGAAATTGCCATAAAATATCTTCCTATAGTCGTTTTTAATGATGAAGAAGAATACTTTCCTATGAAGTTAGAGGCTATTCTAAGTTCAGGGGCAGAAAATGAGGCAATTCGTGTGGGAACCTATGACGGTGGAGATGGCGTCACTATGGGAGAGACACTTATGGAATATATGAAGTATATGGGAGATAGCAATCACTATTTCGATTTTGAAACAACTGAAACACAAGCACATGTGTATGCTGACTATGTCCCATTCGTAGAGTTACTTTTTCTAAGAGATCAGACAGGAAATAAGGAAGAACCAGTAGTCTATTACGAAACATTCCAAGTAAATTCTCGATTATTTTTGAGTTATTATTTCTTCTATGCATTTGATCCCAAAGTTGGTACTAAAAATAACCCGGACACTGCAGCCCATGCTTTTGATCGAGAAAGTTTTACCATCGAATTAGATCCGGTAGCACTTAATCCTATCTCCATCACAATGGGTGCACATTTACCAGAACAAATAATGGAATTTAGATATAAAGAGGGCAAGGTCTATACACCTAAAGATTGTGCTAGTTTGTCTGGTGACGAAGAACCAATGACTACTTGGGAAGGAGGGCGAGTAAAGCTACCATGGAAAGATACTCTCAAGCAGGGAAATCATCCAGTAGTCTATCTTGCTAGGGGTGCTCATGCTGTTTATCCATTACAAGGATGTTATAAAGTTCTTAATTATCGTTCTGATAAAAATATAGTTGTACTTAGTGAGCCAGCAGGAAGCGAAAACCAAAATAAAATCTTAACTTTTTACCCATTAAAATTAAAAAAGAATTTGATAAAATTCAATATCACAGAATCAGAATTCTTAAATTATAGTGGAGCTTGGGTAGATATGTTTCTAAAAAAGAAAGGGGCAACATTTCCTCCTTTTTGGTCAAGAACCCCCCCAAATCAATGGGTGTCTGACTCAGAATTACCCTTCCATGATTGTGTCAATAAAAACGATCTTTCCACTTGTACGATTAAAGAGAGCATTAAATCTCATTTTGAAAATACTAACGGAAAAGATCCATTTAGAGGTGTGAAAATATTAACAGAAACAGATCAAATTGTGATGGGAAACTCCTCAGAACTATCTGATATAGAACCAATACCACTTAACAAAATAGAAACAGTTTTTGGCTCACAGAAGATCATTTTTCCTTTTATCAAGGATTCAAAATATTATTGTACTTTGAAGGCATTCCAAGAAATTGAAGTTCCGAATCAATTTGATCCCTCCCACTTGTGTGAAATCAAATTTATTGAAAATCCAGAGACTCAACAAGAGTTAATATTAAGTTCATTTTTTCAAGATGAATCAACTGGTCAAATGAGCCATGTTATCAATCATTCATTTACCGTTCTTCCTTATGAAGGCGTCATTTCAGCTCATTGGGGTGATCGAAATGATAATTCAACAAAAAATTTATTAACTGTGAATTTTCAAACCGTGCCATACAATTATATAGTGAATTACATGGTATATATGGGGGATTCTGAAAATTTTACCCCTATGGACTCAAATTTAATAGGAATTGGGAATGCGGACGGAACCTTTGTAAAGAAGATGGGTGATGACATACAATATCAAAATAAATATATCATAGTAAGAACATCAAAGCGAATAGACCTTAGTGATGGTAAAATTCATAAATTACTTGATAATAACTTAAAATCTAAAAACGTAATTCTTCCACCAACCGCAAAAATAAAAAAAGATCCTCCTTCTGCAATCTCAATCAATGCCGAAGATACTATGGTTATTCTAGATGGTACTGTCAGTGATAAAGGAAGTGCAGATGTGGTTTTCTATTCATGGAGTCTTGATTCTATTCCAGACGATAGTAGTATTTTGTTATCGAGTTTTGTCACAACAGATCCTTTTTTTGGTTTTCGCCCGGATGTTGTTGGAATCTACACCATCTCTTTGACTGTACGAACCCAGGGTACTGATTTAACGTCCACTATCACAGCGAACGTGATTGCCAAAGATGTGGAACCGGTTGAATCGATAGACGTTGTTGGCTCGGTTGTTCAAGTTGACGGAAGTGTGGATGTTTCCTTATTGCCAAAAGATAAAGATGATTCTATTACCCAACTCCAGATAGAAGATGTTGCGGGTAATGTTATTTCATTAAATGACCAACCAGTGGAAAGTTCCTCAGTAGAAATTAATCAAATTATCAATAGGGTAGCACAAACAAATCAAACAATAGGAGCAATCATTGTAATTGATGACAGTGGCAGTATGAGTCAAAATGATCCCAGTGACAAAAGGTATGATGCCGCCAAAGTCTTTGTTGATTCATTTAATGAAAATTTTAAAATTAGTGTTCGGCAATTGAACCAGGGTCTGATTCAAAATTTTACAAGTGATAAAAATATATTGAAAACCGCTATCGATAATAATCATAGATCAGATGGAGGTACCCCCTTATACGGGGCGACCGAATCAGGCTTAGATGAACTTATTGCTCATTCTGCTGATGTAAAAGTGATATTAATATTAACCGATGGTGTAGCGGGTGATACTTCTCTCAAGACTGGCGTTGTTGAAAAAGCGAACAATAACGGAATTGCTGTCTTTACCGTAGGATTGGGACAAAGTAGTAGTATTGATGCCAATTTTCAAAGTTTATCTTCAGAAACTGGTTGTGTTAACGCATTATGCGGTGTGTATTCCCAACTTGATGATCCTGCTAAACTTGCCAAGACGTTTGGAAATATTGGAGAAGCAATCTCCATAGGTTCCTCAACAATCAATTTCACTGCAATCTTCAATGCGGGGATGGAAGTCAAAGATCTAAACAAAGGAGATCAAGTAATTGTAGAAATCATTGTACTCGGTAAATCCATTGAAGTTTCAGTTATCAAATAAAAGCCGCATAGCACCTGTCACTTTTAATATCAGGAGAACGCTCTTCTATTGCTGAACTTGCGGCAAATGTGCTTTGATTTATTATATTTTCTTCAAATGACTCGTAATGATTCACTTACTCCGTTTTTCTCCTTTCAAACTCGCCTTCCTGATTACCTTGGGAACCTTGGTACTCTACGCACAGAGATATGAATCGTTAACATTTTTGGATAAAAAATGGACCGATTTTCAACAAAAATTTAGTAGTGACACTCCAAAAACCGATCGGGTCTTTATTGCTGCCGTTGATTCTAAAAGTGTGGATCACTACGGACGTTGGCCGTGGCCTCGTTCACGTATTGCTTCCTTGATTAAAACTTTGAACGATTATTATGGTGTGCGTTCCATCGGGGTTGATATTCTCTTTTCTGAAAACGAATCTAACCGTGTGAATGATGAGGCACTCGGCAAAGCGATCCAAGAAGCAGGAAATGTGACCTTGGGCTATTTCATTTATGTTAAATCAGGATATTATCAATTAAATCAACAGGCTATTGATAGATTAACATCGCACCAAGTTCCTGATGAACTCTTGGATCAGTTGAGGCCCTTACAAAATAAAGCGCCTTTGAAGTGGAACCTCTTTAAACAATTGCTGCAACAAAGATTAACTCCTGAACAATACATCTCCCACTGGCAAATAATCGTCGAGGCAACGCATCTTCATCATTGGAATACATTACCCCTGGAGCAGGTCCAACGGGAAGAACAGTTGATTCAATCCTCACAAATCAGAGAAATTATTGGACGACGTAACATCCATACGGCACCACTTATTAAAGGATTTGCCGTTGAACCCAGCATTGAGCGTATTTCAAAAAATGCTTCGGGACAAGGTTTTATCAATGCTTTTCAAGATTTTGAAGATGGTGTTTTACGTCGGGTACATCTGGTTATGGGATTGAAAAACGAGTTATATACCTCCCTGGATTTGCAAATTCTCAAGCATTATTTAGGGGAATCGGGGTTCCGTGTCGAAATTGATGAGCTTGGCATAAAAAGCCTGGAGCTGGGATCAAAAAAGATCAGTTTATATAAAGATGGTTCTTTACTCCTGAATTTCAAAGGACCTCGGGAAACCTTTGAAACCTTATCCGTTTACGATATAATGGAACGTCGTATCCCTCAAAATGCTTTACGGGATCGCATCGCCTTGGTCGGTATCACTGAAGTGGGCTTACTGGATTCCTATGTGATTCCTTTGGGAGGTGATTATCCAGGCGTTGAATTTCATGCAACGGTTCTTGATAACCTGCTGTCGGAGACCTACCTCCACGTTTCGCCTTCAGAACGCTGGAACACCTTTCTCCTCCTGCTTGTTATGGGTCTTGGTTTGAGCTTTGCCGCGTCCCGCCTGTCCTATTTTTTCTTCAGTTTAACCGCTTGGGGAGGCTTGGGAACCCTATTACTATTTTATTACTACCAATTGCATTACACCTATACCTGGCATAGTACCATTTATGTGATCCTTTTATTTTCACAAATTTGGATGGCCCATACCATATATGCTTTTTTCAGAGCAGAACGCGAAAAACGTCAGGAACAGAGAGAACGGGAAAAAGCTGAAAAAAAAGCCTTAATTCAACAGGACGTTACAGAAAGACAGATGGCAGGGGGCTTTGCCCATGAAATCAGAAACGCATTGATCGGGGCTAAATTAATCGTTGAGAAATCACTAGGATACACGGGACCTGAACCTCATGAAAGTTTGAGTGATAAAAATTGTGCCGGAATGGAACAAATATTTAAAATCCTCCGGACTGCTGAGAGTCCTGAGCTTCCCCGAATTGTTCCTATCATGAAAGAAGTTTTCAACCATGAAGAACAAATCGATCAAGCCCTTAATTTAATTCACAAATCCACCTCACGAGCTCTAAGAATTACAGCTCAAATTATGGATTATTCCAAAATCAGCGAAGATAAAAAACAGGGGGTCCCTTTGATAATGGATCAACTCCTTGAAAAAATCATTGAGGAATATAGCGAAACCTTCAAAAATGAAATGATTTCAATCCACTCTGACTTGAAAGGTGAGGGGCCTCTCCTTGGAGTTCCAGATCATTTACGCTCTGTAATCGAAAATATTCTACTGAACGCCAAGGATACTTTAATCGAAAAAGGAGGAACGGGCTTACGGATAGAAATTTCCAGTCGTCGGGATAAATTCAATTACATAGTTTCCATTTCTGATAACGGAACAGGAATCAAATCCGAGGATCTCCCCAGAATTTTTGACGCGTTCTTTTCCACAAAACCAGAGTCAGGCACGGGTTTAGGATTGGGCGTTGCTCGAAAGATTGTGCTGCTTTACAAAGGACAGATTGATGTCAAAACAGAGGTAGGACAAGGAACTACTTTTTTGGTGAGTTTCCCTCTCTAACAACTTATCAACATTCTTATTGTTCAAGTACGGTAACGAGACGATAGGACAATGGCACCGTTTCAGAATTTGCCTTAAAGATTTTCAAAATATAGGTTCCATCCATTGGAATAATGAAGGTTTCCGCAATACCGAATTGTGAGAATCCTAAAACCACATTACCATCTGGAGCAATCAGTTGTACCGTCAAATACACAGAATCTCCCGCATTGGTGACACCCAGTGCCATTAATGAAAAAGCATTTTCTGTTTTCAAATCAAATGAAAAATATTCTTCCTCCCCCTGATGAATTCCCATAAATCCACCTAATGAATCACGATAAAGATCTAAAGGGACTGCCGTTTCAGGCGTTTTTCCTCCACTTTTAGGGAAAACGTCTGTGTTCGTTGAAAAATTCTCGGAGGGTTGGTTGTTTAGGCGGATACCTATGTGGTACTCCTTATCTGTTGAAAGAAAATTTTTCGCATAGTTAAGAGAAGTCCGATATACCATGAGAGCGTTGGGGGGTTGCAATGAGGAGGTTTGGTTGTTCAAGGTCAAAACAAGATTTCCCTGATTGTCAAAAACTTCGATATCAACTATGTAACTTTCAGGAGCTTGATTTTTGGTTAGTACAAAGTTTGGAAAAACGCCCCATGAGATAAGAATTTCTGATTCCGTTTTTTCCATTTCAATAATATAAGGACGGGAGCCACAGTATGCGTTTAATGCGGCATACGGAAACAATGGATTGGTATGAACGGGGCTGTCTTTGCAAACAGTTTGAAAGGTGCTGTCTCCACTTTCAGAGGTTAATCTTACGTAGTAGTCAATAGACTTTAATTCTCCAAGTGCAACCCCTGTATTGAGACTCCCCCATATTTCCGGTGTTATCTTAAGGGTCAAAAACTCTTTTGGTTGAATGCGGTTTTCAGGGACATAGGGAAAAATGCGTTTGGGTAAAAGCAAACTGGGATTAGCGTTTTGAATACTGTCAAAAATTGTTGTAACTCCTTGATATCCAATATCTCTCAGACTAAAATAAAAGGAAGCCTTAACCGTTTCTTCCAGTTGATTGGAGGCAATGGTAATGCTGAATCCCTCAGAAAAATCTGCTCCATTAGTCAGTGCGGTATCAGGAAATTGTTTTAAGCGCAAAGGAGGTTTTCCACAAACGCTGAGGTCACAATAAAGAACATTACTAACCGCAATCTGGCTTTCAGAAGATGATAGAATAAACTCATACAAATGGGGAGGGACATAGGGGAGTTCTAAGGTCAATTCTTGATGTAAGGCGGCTGGTAGTAAATTTTTGGAAACTTGGAAACGTTCGTTTTTCGCTAGACCATAATGAAATTCTATAAAGGCATCATTCATTGAGATACTGAGATCAAAACCAAGTTGATAAACTCCTTCTTTTATTTTGCTCAATTGAATATTTTTCATAGCTGTTTGTTGAAACGGCTGCATTTGAATATCCACTTGAGTGTATTCGCCTTTTTTCAAAGAGATAGTTTCTGTTGTCGCAAAATATTGGAGGTATTCCAAATTTAGAGCTACAGAATAGGCTGTAGCTTTGAAAACGACCTTGTTATAGGCGTAGACTCGAATCTTTACTTCTCCAGGATCTAAAAAGTACAAGAGTTCTTCCGTAACATTCGTTTCTTTGGGGTAAATATTATGGAGAAGTCCTTCTACTCCCAACCCTGTACCTTCTGATATGATCGGTATAATGTGAATGATAATGGTTTCAATGTCATCGGGGAGGTCATTTGCGAATATGGATCGAATCTGAGAAGCTGGAGGGCGAAACTGAAAACGAATAACAGCTTGATCTGAAGATTCCGGTTGATAAGAATTACAGCTGATTACCATCCCCATCAAACAGAGTATTAAAAGCCTTAAAAAAGTCATAGTATTCCCCTTCTCATTGATGATATTGAGGAAATTAGAGAAAACAGATTGCTTCTCTGTGCCTAAGCAATAAGCACAGAGAATATTATTAGGAATTCTATAATTTGGTATATGCCCAATTTTTATCTAGAGACTCAGGGCGAGTTTTTGTATCACCTTCGGTGAGGTATAAGGTCTCCCCATCCAAACTAACAATGCTAAGAATGACATCACCTATGACAGGATATTGATTTTCCAAACAATTTAAACCCGCGATTTCTTTTGCTTCACCGGCCACCCAGTTATTAAAGCCACAGGGCTTTAGGATCGTGTTAAAAATATCCACAGAACTTTCTGTCGCATAGCCACGCATTGAAACTACGGTCATATCAATGTCCTGGATTTTATCTCCATTGATGTTAGTTGTAAGATCTCCTTTAGGAGTCAAGGTCGCATTTAATACGCTATAGATGAATAAAGCAGCAGTCTGACTACACGTGCTATCACTTCTATAAAGATTGATGGTTGAGGTGAGCTTGCCATCAGAGTATTTATCTGTGCGTTGGGTATAAAGATCATTCGAATCTGGTCCGGAACATATAGTTTTCCAGCTTCCGTCCAGTTTTTTCAAGTTCATTGAAGTTGTACTGGATGAATTGTCATCATCATCATCTTTAGAACATCCCAGAAGAGCGATTGTGGTTATAAGTAAGCAAATTAATTTTTTCATGATTAACTCTGTTTATATGTGACTATGATTTCATGGATTTCATGATTAAATCAATAGATGGAAATTGACTAAAAATCAACCTGAAAAACAAGAAATAGCGATTCCTCTCAATCAAGCGTAGTAGTGTGAAACTTGAGGCATCATTTCCTTGAGAGGCTGAAGGACAGATTGACGTCAAAACAGAGGAGGGGCAAGGAACCACTTTTTCTAAGGCAAGCAGAGGTTTTTTAAAAGTGCAAATCCAGGCCTAAAATGGCTTGTTTATGTAATTCTTCCTGAATCATTCGACGTTGGATTTCCCGCATCAAAACATCATCCAGTACATCGATTTCAAAAGGTTTTGCGGGTAAAGCCTTTTCTTTTCTAAGTTGGAAGGTTTGTCGGATTTGCTGGTGATCTTTTCTGGAAATAGCAATAGGCGTAAACGGGAGATGTTTTTGAAATAAAATGGAACGAAAGCCTGCATTGATTAAAATCCCATCGGTCACTGAAGGAGCGTCCATTCTTCTGAGGCTGACAATTCCTGTAAGGGTTGTCACCTGGGTGACTTCTCTGGAGGGAACTTCCACAATAAAGTCAGTTCCTTTGACACCAACCATGGCATTCCCTGTTTTTATGAGCAGTTTTTCCATATCTTCCCTTTCTACCAAGGCCCGAAGTTTGCCAATGATGACTTGAAAAACCGACTTACTTTCCTGATTTTGATCGGATTCTGAATAGTCTTCAACACTAATAACGGTATTACTTCCCAGATTAAAACGATCACCATTCTTCATGACAAGTTTTGCAAAACTACCAGCACCCGTACGAATCACATCGGTTTTTCTGACTGGCATTGCTGTAGCGATAACTTGATTTCCAATAAAAACTTCACCACTTTCCCCCAAGGGCGTTAACATTCCCACTGAATCTGATGCTGCCCAGGCAACTCCCGCGCAAATCATTGCTATCACAAATAAATTAATTTTTCTCATGGTTTCCTTATTGACAAAAATAATCACAAAGCATTGACCAAACTTACTCGAATATCTGCCATTGTGAGGAACAGTTTGTCTGGAATATCTTGAAACGCTACGAAACCAAACTTTTCATAGAAGGCACTCGAACCTTCTTTAGCATCAACGATAACCAACGGGAACGCAACTGTTTCACTGGCAAGTAATAGCTTTCTTAAAGCATCGATCAACAACCATTCACCGTAACCTTGTTTTTTGTATCGTTTATCAACAGCTAATCTGGCAATTAATCCTCCAGAGTGAGCCTTCTGATGCTTTTTCTGTAGTTTTACTGGCAAAGCCTCAAGGTTAATAGGCGTCATGGTTAGTGTGTAATATCCAATAATATGCTCCGGTTTGTTTTCATCTTCAATCACAAAGGTGCGTGTGTTATCCTTTTTCGACTGTTGACTTGCCATCACCTTTAGATAGGAATTTAAAGCTTCAACGCCACAATCAAAATTATTACGGTCGTGCTTATTTTTATCTAATTGAACCGTGATCATACTTGGACTTTACCCTTGTAGCGCTGAGATGCCTGTTGTAAACGAAGATTCGGTTTTTCAGGTGCGTCGAGGGCTTCAACCAGCATTAATGCGTCACGTTGAGAGAGCTTTAGTAAGCGTTCACGTTCCATAATTATTTTTGCTTTTTCTATCGCGGCACTAAGTACGAAAGAGTTTATACTGGACATACCAGCAAGAGCTGCAGCTTGAGATAGCAGTTCTTGGGTATCCGTATCAACCCTGGCCGTGATGCGAGGATGAGTAGTAATCATAATAACCTCCATCAAAGTATCAGTTTGGTACATGCTTACAAGTGTACCACTATCCATTACATTATTTCAAGGATGAGAAGTTTCAACTCTCCCCTTAGAAATTCATTAAGGTTCCGATATCAAAGAGATGACGTTCATAATCATAAACATCGATATTGGAAACATTGACAAAACGGCTCAAGTCCCAAGTTAGCAGAATGTTTGGGGTCAGTTCGTAACTCATCTTCAAGGTCACTTCTGTAAACTGATCCAAGCGGGTTTCATCCCAAACAGGATTGACAACCTCGTAAGTCTGTACTTCATATTGCCCTTTGATGGAAAAACGAAGGGAATCGCTTATGAGAATACGATAATCGACCATAACACCCGTCCCTGAATAGTCCTCATAATCCAAACGCGTGTCGGAACTGGTATAAACCAGTTTCCCCTCGATTTGTTGACGTTCTGGAACAAGGTAATAGTCCAGACTGTACCCTCCCAACCACTTTATTCCATCCAGATCATTCCCCTGGTCATTTTCTGCTTTCATCACCTCAAGATCATCATTGAAATTCTGGTTGATATATACCAAAAACGGTCTCGATTGGAATCTGGCAGAATGAGTCTTCACCCCTGATAATTCAACAATTTGTAGTCCCGCCAAATCTTGCCATCCTTTTTCTTCTGAACCTGATTGCAACGTGACATAACGGAATCCAAGATCCACTCGACTGTCCTTTAATTCCCAGTCCAATTTTCCTGAAAACCAATGTGAAAGGTAACCTCCGGTTTTGGAAGTGGAATTTACTTGGGCTTGGAAGCGATAGCTCAGTTCTGGAGTTACTGGTACTGAGCCCCATTTCCAGGTCGTGGGACGATATAATGTTGTGAAATCCGCATAGAGCGCACTTGTCCCCTCGTTGGTTGCTTGGGCTCTGATTTCAATCATGGAATTGAGCAGAGGATTGTCATCATATCTGAGACGGAGATCTAACATAAAAAAGATAACATCAAGACCTTCCCTCTCTTTTTCATGTTTCCAGGCTGCAATCTCCTCAGGAGAACCGTGATAGATCAGAAAAAGCTTGTCCGCTTTTGCCCCTGTTTCATCTTCGGCTTCAATAACAACCCGATTCTCTCCAGGATTTAAGGAAAGCAGCGTTTCAAAAAGAATCGAATTTGCTGGAGAAATGTCCTGAATTTTTCCATTGACTGCAATTTGAGTGATCCGTTTCGAATGAGTCACGATGATTTTTGCGGTGAAAGAATCAGAGTCCAAATAATTTTCTGCAACGAGATTCGTAGCAAAAATCTCGGGCGATTGGGCAAAAAGTGGGTAAGGATTGAGGGAGAGAAAAGTCATCAATAAAAAGAGCGGGACAAAACAAGGTTTGAACTTCCCAGAGGAAAGACCCTTGTATGTGAAATGAGACATGAGGGGAACATAGATTTGGGTTCGTAATTTGTACGTATTCCGATTACGTGTTAGGAGTACATATTCCACATTATAAAGGCAGAATACACGTTTAAACAGAAAAAAAATAGACAAAATTTAAGAAAAAACGCTGTTAAGTGTGGGATTTTTGGAGAATTATTAGGTCAGGATATTACAAATTCAAAAAAAAATGGGCTTAAGGATCGAAAGAAAGTCAGGAGTGATGGTAGGATACGTGACGAGGTGATGGAATACAAAATTGACATTCAACAGACACAACAAATCTTGTACTCCAGGCCTCCCCCCAAATACAAAAGGTAATCATGTTGATTGCTCATGCGCTCTTTTGATAATAAGCACGCTCGAATGTGATAGGTTTGCCTTTCAACCTAATAAGCCCGTCTATAACCTGGGTCAGTTCATCAATCTCAAAGGGCTTTCTTAAAAAGCTATCAATATTTTCTATACGTTCCTCAACGTCTCTACCGCTTACTAAAATTGAGATAATATCTTTCTTCTGATGATTCACTTTTCCCAAAAGCTCCAAGCCCTTCATTCCGGGCATATCGTTGTCTGAAACAATAATGTCAAAAGAATGGGGGGATTTACTAAAGATACTCCAGGCATCCTGGGCATTGGAAGCTGTGGTCACAAAAAAACCTTCCATGGTCATAATTTCTGCCATAACACTTAAGTACATGACTTCATCATCAACCCAAAGGACGGTCAGGGGTTCCTTTGATTCGTTCATTCCGTTTCCTGTATCGCTAACGTTCTTCTCATTCATGGTTGCCCTCTTGTATGCCCCCTTGGAAGATACTTTCGACTAGATAATGTGACTTCCCCACCCTCCCCACAATATCATAGGTAGCAGAGATTACCATTCGCAATCCCTACGTATTTTAAATGCGCATATTTCAAGGAATGATTACGTAGTTGTTGAGGAATTGAGCGATTTTTGCCTTCGGTTGAGATAACAACGTAGCTATAAGGCTAAACCGAGGATGAGGCGAATGGAGTAAATGGCCTTAGAAGAGGTGTCGCGCTGAAGGCGTCAGAAGTGGGACGAACAGGCGCCAAAGAATCAGATCAGATGGTTCTCTTTAGCGAATTTGATGAGTTCTTCTTTAGAATGAGTCCCTAATTTTTTATGCATGTTTTCCCTGTGTTTTTCAATGGTACGTGTCGATAAAAACAGGGTTTCAGCGATTTGCTGGTTGGAATTATGACTGATAACCAGTTTTAAGATTTCGGTTTCCCGTTTTGATAATTTCGATGAGGCGGGGATCTGTTCGTTTTGATAGATATTTAAGAATACCTTGGCAATTTCCGGAGAAATGTAGGCCTTCCCATTCATAATTGCTTTCAATATTTTGGGATAATTTTCCTCTGACTCACTTTTGTCAACAAATCCATCCACTTTGAGTGCGATGGCTTCTCTAAGATATTCATCATCTTTCAAATACATGGACGCCAGTACAATTTTTGTCGCGGGACAGTGCTCTCGAATTTGTTTTGCGGCTTCAATCCCATTAAGCTCAGGCATCGCAATATCAAGCAACACGATATCGGGGTTCCATTTAAGGCACATCCTCACCACTTCCTGTCCATTAGTTGCACTTCCCAGCAATTCAAAATTGTCCATTTTGGAAATCAATTCTTTCATTCCCTTGAGTACAATGGGATGATCATCCGCGATTATCACTGTGATTTTCATGAAGAAGTCTCCTTGAGAGCAAGTTATGTTTTGAACGTTCCCCAAACACTACTTATTTGCCCTGGGGATTTCCAGCAAAATAGTTGTCCCTTCATTGATTTCCGAATGAATGTTCAAGGTTCCTCCAATCCGTTTCGCGTTTTCCCGCATAAAAAAAAGGCCATGTGTTTGAGGAATCTTTTGTTTCAGAATAGATCGACTGTCGAACCCTTTTCCTTCGTCTTCTATTTGTAACCACAGGAAATCCTCCTTTTGTCCCAGCAGGAGCTGTGCCTGATTCACCTTTGCGTGCTTGACAATATTGGCGATTGCTTCCTGGGCGATGCGAAACACGACGAGTTTCACGTCAAAGGGCAGTTCTTCAAATTCAGCGCATGGTTGAAAATCAAGGTTGATGGTTGTTTTTTGAGTCAATTGCCGCACATACGCCCTCAGAGCCGGAACTATACCAAGATCCTTCAGTGTTCGCGGATGTAAATCGTTCATAATCTCACGTATCTGACTATCAATGGCATGGATTTGTTCGAGAAACCGATTTTCTTCCTGCTGGTAAAGGCACTGCTGAGAAGCATGTGCTGAAGAAGGACACTCCTTTTTTTCAAGTGCAGTCTTCATTTCCTTTGCCATCAATCCCACAAGTTGTAGAACATCATTGTGAAGTGCCTCAGCAAAGCGGGAACGATCTTCTTCTATCACTTTATTTTGTTGTGCGTAAGCCACTCTTAACGCTTCTGCCAATTGCGCGTTCTTTTCGAGTTGTCTGTGAAACTCCACAGCACTGGCAATAGTGTCCCATAACTTCCTTGCGTTACCTTCTTTAACGATGTAGCCGAAGGGTCGATATTCGTTCATGATGTGGTAAGGATCTTTTAAATCCTGATATGCCGAATGAAAGATGATGGGCAGGTGGGGAAACTTGTTTTTAATTTCGATGAATGTTTGAAAACCATCTTTCCCCCGCATTTTTATATCCAGAATGACTGCTGAAACGTCTGCGTTTACCTCATTAACTCCTTGTTCTCCACTTTGACACAAAAGGAGTTCATAGTTTTCTTGCAAAGTGAAGTTTAACAATTCAAGAACAGAGGGGTCATCATCAATGATTAAAATGAGAGGCTGTTCAGCACGATTCTGATCTATTTCGGATAAAACAGTGCTGGAGGTTCCTTGGGTGTCAGGAGCTTTTTCAGGAGTATTTGTTTTATCGAATGATTCTAATTCATTTTTGAAAGATGAAAATTTTTCTGAAGTCATAATTCTGTTATTGTTGGTAACTTTTACTATCCCGCAACAGCGAGATGATTTCTACGAACCACCGGATGTGGACTTGAAGAAATAATTAATCTCCAACTGAAAGCAAACAAAGCAAAATCTTATCAAGTTAAACAAGTACGAGATCTCATTTTTAAATATAAATTAGGAGATTCAAACCATGTCTAAATATGAACTAATCATCTACTGGAGTAAAGAAGAAAAGAAGATCCACTATCTTTGAGATAGGCGAGAGGGCGACCATAAACAGCGATCACACGACTCAAAAATTCCGCGATTTTTTCGCCAGTCCACGAGACCGATACCGCAACGGCAAGACAGTTCACTTCGGAGAGCGTTGGGGCGCCCGGATGTAGAGCATGATGGTTTGCGTTGAGTGCGAGAATCGTCAGTATTTTACCGGCGCCTAAACCAATGCTGGAAAGCTGTTCATCTATCCATTGATGAGGTCCGAGCCAAAAAACAAGCAGAAGTCCGCCCGAAACAGACTCCAGCGTCCGCGTCTATAAAAAAACGCGAGTATATCCAACACGCTGTTGTCCATGTTCACAAGAAAATATGCTATCTGCTCAATGGAGAAAGCGTCTTGAACGTTCTGGGGATGTTGCTGGCGTTTTTGCTACACAACCACTTGGACAGTTGTCCCTGGGTATTCTTTGTGGATGGACATTCCTTATACACCATACTCCTCCGGTTCTTTTTCTGGCGATCCCAACTCACGATTATTCTGGATTGGTATCATTTGGGAAAAAAAATGCGAGGAACTGCTGAGCATGGCTTGCAAAGGCAGTCTGATTCGTAACTCCATTCTTGATCAACTGAGGCCTCTCCTCTGGCATGGCCTGGTTGAACAGGCGGTGGATTATCTGAGACTGATTCCGGAAAATCAGCTTAAAAACCAGGAAGAACTCCTGCATTTGATCCGATATCTGGGAAAAAATAGGCCCATGATTCCTGCTTATGAAAGACGAAGGCGTTTGGGACTCCGAAATTCGAGTAATCGGGGTGAAAAAGCCAAGGATCTCCTGGTGGCTGATCAACAAAAAAATAATGGAATGAGTTGGTCTAAAGCTGGAAGTGTGGCGTTAGCCTCCGTAACAGCCTTAAAAAAAATAAAGAATATGATGCTTGGTTTCAGACAGGTGAAATGGAGTTTAAACTCGCATCATAGAAATAAAAGTACCTGCACAGATCGAAATAATCAGAGAAATGTCCCTTATAGATGTCCAGAAAAGTTTTTTCTGGGAGTGCTGGCATCTTGCCCGCAAAAGCAGGCGGGACGTCTGCGCTCCCAGCAGAAATTCTGGACATCTATATCAGGTCGTTCCCAAACAAAGTGTTGAGAAACAGAAAAGAAGGACCCTGATTTGAACCAGGTCAGAGGACTGCTTTGAAATAGGGAACACAGGCGGGTTAAGAACATAACCCACCTGAAAGAATATTAAATGAGTCCCATAGCCAGCATGGCGTTTGCGACTTTTTTGAAGCCGGCGATGTTCGCACCAACCACATAATTTCCTGGAGAGCCAAATTCATCCGCGGCTTCCAGACAATTCTGATGAATGTTTCTCATAATCTGCTGCAGACGCTCTTCAGTATATTCGAAGGTCCATGAATCACGGCAGGCATTTTGCTGCATTTCCAGCGCAGAGGTTGCAACGCCACCAGCATTTGCGGCTTTGCCCGGTCCATAAGCGATTTTGGCGTCAAGGAATACCTGAACCCCTTCAGGAGTTGTCGGCATATTGGCACCTTCACCAACAGCAATACATCCATTTTTGACCAGGATTTTGGCGTCTTTGCCATTAATTTCGTTTTGAGTGGCAGAAGGCATGGCAACCTGGCATGGAATTTCCCAGATATGACCATTTTCGACGTAGATCGCGTCTTTATGGTAGTTACAGTAGTCTTTAATCCGTCGTCTTTCAATTTCTTTCAATTGCTTAACCAGCTCGAGATCAATCCCATTTTTGTCCTGAATCACCCCATTGGAATCAGAAAGCGCAATGACTTTCCCGCCCATTTGATGAATTTTTTCAACGGTATAAATGGCCACATTCCCGGAACCGGAGACAACACAGGTTTTTCCATCAAAGGAATCTCCTCGGGCCTTCAACATTTCATCCACAAAAAAGACCGCGCCATAACCAGTGGCTTCCGTTCGAACCAAAGATCCGCCCCAGGTCAAGCCTTTTCCGGTAAGAACACCCGCTTCATAACGGTTAGTTATGCGCTTATATTGACCAAACATAAAGCCGATTTCACGACCACCCACACCAATGTCACCTGCGGGAACATCCGTGTGTTCGCCAAGATGTCGATAAAGTTCCGTCATAAAACTCTGGCAGAAACTCATCACTTCATCGTTGGATCGACCTTTAGGGTCAAAGTCAGAGCCTCCCTTAGCTCCACCAATAGGCAGACCTGTCAGGGCGTTTTTGAAAATCTGTTCAAATCCAAGGAATTTAATAATTCCAAGGTACACTGAGGGATGAAAGCGTAAGCCTCCCTTATAAGGCCCCAAGGCGCTATTAAATTCAACACGAAAGCCTCGGTTTACCTGGACTTCCCCTTTGTCATCCCGCCATGGAACACGGAAAATAATTTGACGTTCAGGTTCGCAGATTCGTTCAATAATTTTTCTTTCCGCATATTGTGGATATTTCACAATGACGGGACCAAGGCAGTCTAAAACTTCGTTCACGGCTTGATGGAATTCTGTTTCACCAGGATTTCTATTGACGACCTGGCGATAAATCGCTTCTATTTTTTCGTTCATTTTTTCCTTTGCTAGGTTAAGTATTGATGAAGTTGCTCAAAAACAGGAACAACCCCAAGGATATCCCCTGAATAGCGCAATGGCCAACCATGAATGTTTCAGATAAACAGTCTCACATGGATTGGAGGAACCCCAGGTCTCTCCAACATGTATTGTCTGAACAGCCATCGCAGCTTCATTGCGAGGTTTCGAGGTAACAAATCACTTGCTGATTAATGGCATTAGCATTGAGAATCATGGATTGGTTACCCTCTAAAGAAGATGCGTCAATGACGCGAATAACATTCGACCATTTGGAGTCTTCGGGCATCAATTCCGAGAACCGGTTTGGCAAATGACACAAAAGCTCAGAATTCAGCACGTTCTGATCCTGTTCAGGAAAGAGCGCAAAGTAGAGAATCTCGGATTCAACCAGTTCGTTGAAAAAATGGCTTCCAAGAGAAACTTCCGGCACCAGATTTTCGTGCATGGCCACAATTTCAACCAGAACTGAAATGGTACTGATTTCGCCAAAGGAAGTCGGAACTCCCAGGGATGGCGTAGAGGTTCCCCATCGTCCCGGTCCAATCAGCATGATATTTCCCTGAGGGGTCTGTTCTTTTTGGTGCACGATCTTGCCTATAATCCGGGCAACCGAATAGCGATCCCCCAAAGCCAGTTGACCATAAATGGAGGGAACCACATAGATGATCCTGTCAACATGACTGATTTGACTTACGCCAATGATCGCTCCACTCGCTTTTAAAATCAGATCCTCCGGCTCAATTTGTTCGGGAGGATTGGCGATCGCGTAATCCCCCTTGACCTGCAAAGGGCGACACTGAACAAAGTTGATCTTGTAGGTATCATTGGGTAGAAAATTAGTGGTGAATTCCAAGTCAACAGGGCAACCATAAATGTCCTGTAATTGTTTTAACATTTGACTCATGGTCTCAATATAGTCCGTTTTCCTGATTAATGAGTCAAAGGTAATCACCCATGGGAAGATTTCCCTCCCTTTGTACCCTATAGCCTTTTCTCTTTTTTCATCCCGTGAGGCAAATATTTCGATGGGCAGCCCCGGACTTTGTTTCGCCACATCTTCGAAATCCTGGGTTACCAGTTGATTGGCTTGCAGATCCAAAACATCAACCCGCCGCTGAATATAGCGGAGTACGTCATCAGCATTCTCTACAGGTCTTTTTAGAGGATCGTTCAGTGCAATCAAGCGTGTAAAATCGTCATCTGTACGATCAACAGCCCGGGTTCCCAAACCTAAGACGAGACGCAGCACTCCGGCATAGGGATCAATATCCTTACTCCAGACATATGGATTGTATGAAAGCCCAACACCAGCTATATGGGGATAAAACAAATTACCATGGACTGATCCCGAAACCCTCTGGACCAACAGTGCCATCTGTTCATTCGCGCTAAGCATTCCACGCCGAAAACGATATTTCAGCGCGTCTTCACTCACCACACTGGCATAGATGGTTCGAACTGCCGACATAAAATCCTGCATGCGTTGCTCCCTGGACCCCTGGCTGGCCAGAAAGACGCTGACGTACTTGCCGACAAAGGAATGGCCAAAGCTGTCTTCAAGAAGGCTGCTGGAGCGCACAATAATGGGAGACTGTCCAAAATAATCCAGCATATCCTGCATCTGAACCTTGATATAATCGGGAAAGGTTCCAACGATGATGTGTTGCCGGATACGTTCCGTTTTATGGAGAAAACGCTCAGGATTCCGATGTTTCTGCCATTTCCACCAAAGTCCGTTTTTAACCAGAAAGGTTACAAAAACATCAGAACCCACATAAAAAGAATCATGCGCTTCCATGATTTTTTCCCAACGGGGATCGGTTTGTTTTAAGATAGCCCTGGACAACAACATCCCCGTCGATTTTCCACCAATCAACCCCGTTCCAATAATGCGTTTTCCCAAGGCGAGAAGATCTTCGAGCGTAAAATATTTCTCTACCAACTTCAGCATTTTTTTATTGCGAGTAACTGTCATGCGGATCAGTTTCTTTAAAATATCCTGGGCGAAGCCTTTATCATAAGGTTTATCTCTGTTTTTGGCCTGGATAATTTCTTCCGCATGGCGAAAAGTCTGGTTCCAAATCCCATGACGGAACCGGTTGTATATGGAGGGAATACAAGGAGCTGCACTCAAAATTTCAGTGGTGGTTGCACTATCCGCAACAGGCAGAAAATTATCTTGTTGCCACACATGAAGCATGTGCATGGTGGGTGAGTGACGCTGTAAAATTTTAAGGGGTTGTAAATAGAGAGCGCCTTTGTGACGATAGACATCAAGCACAACCTGAGCGGTGTCTTTGATCAACGTTGTCGCCTCGGAAGCATTATAATATCGAATCAGCGCAAAATAGGCAACGGCCTCCACATCATACAAGTAAGGACAGGTGAGCACAAAAAAATTGCCGAGGATGATATCACTGCGCCAGATGGCGGCGAGTTCTGATAAACAGTCGAAAAGATACCAGGCCCCTCGTCCTGATTTTTCGATAATCGCATGAACATCTTCAATAAAAGTTTCAAACCCGGTGTGAGGATTCAAGGTGTGGATTTCAAGACCAGGTTGATCTGACAACAAGGCTTCGTGATTGGCAAAGCGCATATAAATCAGACGTTTTCCACGAGTACGGGCACTTTCGTAATAGGGTTGGACAAAGGGAACATAATCCGCAATTGAATCAACACGCCATACAAGATTGTCACCAGGAATCAGTCCCCGTAAAACCTGATCCAACCCGCGAAGTCCTGTGCTTAAATGTTCATTACCCTGAAACATTCTTCCTCAATAACCAAACATCATTGGAGCTGTTAAAAAGAACAATTCACCGAAAACTCGGTACGATGATTCTGAAAGTTATCCGTAAATTGGAGTCGCTGCCTTCAAAAAAACTGAAATGGGAGACTCCCCTTCCTCTTCTCCAAGATTCATGCCACATAATTTTAGCAATAAAATCAGAATTTTATGTTAATTATGACTTGACAAAAATAACAATTTTGACACTCTATGACATAGTTTACATTTATTACAGCATTTTTTATTTTCGGATGGGTATGAAAAAAATAGAAGCCCCTGAAACTCAACTAAGTAACGAATTATGTTTAGATTTTCTGATTCAGGCGGGGAGTATTTTACATTCTTCCGACGAACTGAGGTTTAAACTTAACAACGTGTTCACTCAGTTGCGGGAGCTTTTTTCCATTCGCAATGCCATGGTGCTCCTACGGGATGATACCACCTGCAACTGCCGGATAGCAGTTGCTCCAGAATTAACAGAAGAAGATCAGAAAGAAGCGAACAAGCTGATCGAAAACAACCTTGACTGGTACTTACAACGCTTTGAGTATCCCCTCATCCTATATGCTTCGGATATTGGGAAATTGCCTTTATTTTATTCCAAAGATCTAAAAAACCATTTAGTGGCTTTTGCGTCCTATCCCATTACAAAACACGGGAAAAATCGTCCTATAGGGTTGCTTTTGGGCTACGTAACCCGAAACACGTTGATGCAAGAGCAACTTAAGTTGTTGCGAATTCTTGCGGATCTGATCGGCCCAAGCCTGGAAAATAATAATTCTCAGCTTCCCAAAAGCCAGGAATTACAAAGCATCCCCATGGTGTTGGAGGGGATTGTTGGACAGAGTGACGGACTGAGGGAGATCGCTGAAACCATCAAAAAAGTAGCCTTAAGTCGGGCAAGTGTTTTGCTCACAGGAGAGAGTGGAACCGGTAAGGAAGTGATTGCCAGGAGTATTCATCAATATAGTTTAAGAAGTTGGGCGCCTTTTATTGGAGTGAATTGCGCCGCTTTGACCGAGACGCTTCTGGGCAGCGAGCTCTTTGGCCATGAAAAAGGAGCCTATACCGGTGCGGTCAGTACGAAAAAAGGACGGTTTGAATTAGCCAGTGGGGGAACGCTGTTCCTTGATGAAATCAGCAACACCTCCCAGGATTTTCAGGCAAAACTGCTTCGAATTCTACAGGAAAAGGAATTTGAGCGTCTAGGAGGAGTTAAAACCATCAAAACGGATGTTCGGGTGATCTGCGCAACGAACGTAGATTTGAGGAAATTGATTCAGGAAGGACGTTTTCGGGAAGATCTTTATTATCGCTTGAATGTGATTCCGTTGAATATTCCGCCTTTGAGAGAAAGGAAAGAAGACATCCCCTTCCTGGTGAATTATTTTCTCATGAAATTGAATCAGGAATATAAAAAATTTCTGATCATTTCAGAAGAAGATATTTCTCTATTGCAGGAATATCCTTGGCCTGGCAATATTCGGGAGCTGGAAAATATAATACACCGTGCTTTTTTGATGGCTCAGGGGCAAACGCTTCAGCTCAAATCCATTCTGCAGGTATTATCTTCCAGAAAGGAGCCGGTCTCTCAAGAAATTTCCAGGAATGACACGAGCCGAACTCTTGCTGAAAATAATTATAGATCCAAGCTCGAACATGAAGAAATTCAGGCCATTGAAAAAGCGTTGACGGCCACAAAAGGGGTGCAACTAAAGGCCGCGAAACTTTTAGGGATTTCGATGCGTCAATTGAGGTACAGAATCCAAAAATATAATTTGGAAGTCCGGAAAATACATTATTAATCAGTTAGGCTATAGTCATCGTTTCGCCAATCCAGCAATCAAGCGACTTTCAGGGCATTGCTCCTTTGCTCCTTTTTTCTGGAAGCCGCCGGTCTGGATAAGGGAGGCCTCCGTCGCAAGAGTCATTGAAATAAATCCTGAGGTTCTTGCAGGAAAAAACGTTGAGCGGCGGTGGTCCCATCCGGACGTTTGATAAAGTAGTTGTGTAAACAGGTCAACATTTCCAGACGTTGAGTGGAAAATTGATGAAGGGTGTGATGCCTGAGTGCCAATTGTCCATTACGTCCTTCCACCGCCGAGGAAGATCTTTGAAAGAGTTGCGCGCATTCCAGGGCTTTACTTTTGAAATCTTCTTGCCGCTCAGGACTCAACTCCCGCCAGTCCACATCCCTCCACGCCAAAGTCTGTAACAATGGTTCAGACTTTTTCCTCAAGCGATGTTTCGCTTCAGGGTTTGAAGATTTGCGGGCACATTCCTGAAAATAAAGAGCAGGAAGCAGAAAGTGGAGCCTTTGATCTTCCTGCCGTTTGGAAAGCTCCCACCCCCGCATCATTTCCCCGATCATAAACCAGACAAAGACCAGAGTGGCCTGCCTTTGATCCACCAGGCGCAACACCCTCTTGATTTCTCTGGCTGATTTGCTCCAGAGCGTCTTTGACTTCGGTTTGTCGGTTTTGCGCTGTTTCCAGTTTTTCTTGGGCGAGTTTCTCAGCGCTCACGGCAGACTCGATCCGTTTTTCAAAAGCAGGCGCCCGTCCAGGAGGTCTGTTTTGAAAGAACGCTTCCTGTTGCTCTCGCCGCGTTTGAGTCTGTTGGACAGTGTTTTGATACGGCTTTTCCGCTTCTACACTTTGGGCTTTCAAGGCCAGCAAGGTGACCTGTGAAAGAGCCTGAAGCGGATGAAATAAATCGGGGGCATGATGTGCCGACAAGCCTTGGGTGATGTGGTTTAACAACCCTTTTCCTTCATCACTTCCCACCTGAATCACCTCTACCGGCATTTCCTTCATGGCCTTTGAGAGTTCCTCCGTCCCTGTTTTTCCTTCACGATGGGGCGCATAGGTTTCCAAAACGATATAATTCGAGACCGCTTCCAGCCCCACTAGACAGAGTTGATCCTCATGAAAGGTTTCATCCTCTAACATCGTAATCCGCTGGGGACTCATCCCCGCTGATAAGCGAGCCCCTTCTTCCTTCTGATACTGACGAATCAACTCCGCCACTTCCTGCCCAAACGAGCTTTGACTCCCGTGAGAGGAACCCACAAAGGACGAACTTTGACTTAACTCCAAAAAATGGCAGAGGACATCGATTCCACAAAGGCCATTTTGTGAAAAACAAAGGTGGGCCGCCAAAACAACTCCTTTGAGAAACTCAAATCCGGCTGTACTTTCAAAAAAACTATCCTTAACAGGAGTGGAAATGGGTAAGTTATTTAATTCTCATTCCTAATTTGCCTCATCAGATCCAAATCTTCCTTGCTCTCCTGAGCAGGAGTATAATAGTAACTCGATCGATTCAATCCCAATAATTCACACTGACGACGGATGCTCAAATCTTGATGATCAGGATCGATCAGTTCTCCTTTAAGCCAAAGAGGCAGTT
>JBBCAX010000290.1:0-13048 GCA_051382335.1 Deltaproteobacteria bacterium TL4 | reverse complement strand
GAAAAAGACAACTCTTTACGGGAGAAACACCGCCATATTCAATCCAATTCTTCTGTTTTTTCAATTTTTACATACCACTCATCTTTCGGTAGAATTTAATTTCATGCACGGGTATTGCAAATGGGAGCCCGGATTTCGTCCCGGGGAACGAACGCAAACATTTCTGCTACTGTTGATTTTGTATCGCGTTCCGGACTTTATCCAGTTGAACCTGGTCCAAGAGTATGATTCGTTGTTGTTTTAGGTCCTCATTATTGGGTTCTTTGAGCAGCTGTTCTGAAAGCAAACTAAAGGTATCATACCAAATCCCATTTTCCGCATAGATGAGATGATGTTCGTTCGGCTGCGTCGTCTCTAACTGCTTTAACAATTCAACAGAGGGTTTGGTATATTTAAGGGTTCCACTGGCAATAACATCACCTGAGCGTTGTTCCGGGTCAGGAACTAAGGCCACAAACCATTCGTACTCCACGCCTTCTTTTAATTTCACCTGGTGATCCGCAAGCACTATTTGCTGGAATCCGGGTTTGCTAACGTGAATGTCCAATTCAAGGAGGGGATCCATTCCATCTAAATCATTTAGCGTAAATTCCACGCCTTCTTTCCAGGGAGCAGAGAGGAACCAGAATAAGGTGGGTTGCGATTGTGTGGTCAAGCCAATATGACTGGGCGCGATGGATGCCAACAGGGGAATTTCACCGACAGTCCCACGAACACCACCGCCCACACGCCTGGTAGGAACTCCTCTCATTGGAGGCCGATAGTTGATCATCTTTTTTTCTTCTTTTTTTGGCGCATTCCCGGGTTCAGAGGCCTCAAGGGGTGAGGTGATTAAAGTACCCACCCAAACAGTACAAAGGGCCATTAGCATTATTTTTAGAGCATGAAAATTGATTGACGCTGACATAATATCTCCTCATAGATTCTTTTGATAAGAAGGTCTCTCCCTTCAGGATAACTCTAGTTTGGATTAGCCTTTTTGAGTATGACGATGGACACCATCCCAACCTTTGAAAGGAGGGTTCTGAATATAATCACGACACCGTTTTGCGAAAACTGAAGAAGGGCCATCATCAGGATCGAGCTTTAATGCGGCCTCAAAACAAATCAGCGCTGCAGAGAAATTCCAGTTTTGATAGAACTCAAAGCCCCGTTGATAAGACTCAACCATCTCCGCCCGGATACCACTGACTCCATTTTTTCTGTCAAGCAATTGGTAAATGGTAACTGGCTCATTTTTGCCAACAACTTGAATGGTGTCCAGTTTCCTGACATCTACAAAAGCCTCGACTTTTTCATAAGTATACTCTGAAATAATCAAATAGGTTTTGTAGAATTTGTTGATTCCTTCCAAACGTGAAGCAAGGTTTACTGCGTCCCCCATCACCGTATAATCCATCCGTTTAGCGGCTCCCATATTCCCCACAACCATGGGTCCCGTATTGAGACCAATGCGTACATTTATCAGAGGATAGCCCTTCTGCTGCCATTGAGGGCGCAATTCCTGTAAACGTGTCTGCATCTCCAGGCTGGCAAAACAGGCCAGTTTGGCATGATCCTCTTGAATCAACGGGGCATTCCAGAATGCCACAATAGCATCTCCAATAAATTTATCAACAGTTCCATCATAGCGGGCAATGATTTGGCACATTTCCGTGAGGTAAACATTAATCCAATCAACTAGCTCTTCAGGATTCAAATTTTCAGAAATAGTCGAAAAGCCTTGAATATCAGAAAAAAAAGCGGTCATTTCCCTTTTTTCTCCGCCCAGTTTTAATTTGGAAGGTTCATTGACCAGGACTTCAACAATATTGGGAGATAAATAATAACCAAAGATGTCTTTGATATACCCTTTCTGTTTCCGTTCTCGAACCGAATGATAAGAAATCATCAAGATGATGGTTAGAAGCCAGGAAAGTAAGGAAGGCACGACGGGTAACCATAGATAGTATGCAAACGCGACATAACCCAGAAATACAGCCAAAACCCCTCCTGCAAATGTCATAAAGAATAAGCGCCATAACGAACTCATCCAGAGGGACAGGATGCCACCGGTCACCGCCCAAGCCTCTATCCAGAATAACTCTTCTGTGGGGCTCAGACTTCGCAGTAGAGGAACGCCCTCTAAGGCCAGACGTAAAAGTTGACTGACTCCATACGCGTGAATGGCGGCACCAGGCATGCGTTGATCCCCTCCAAACCAGCGACTGTAAGGGGTATAGAAAAAATCAGGCGTTCCTTCCGCATTGGTTCCAATAATGATGATTTTATCTTTGATGCTCTCAGGGGCAAACTGTTTAGATAAAATTTCTGAGAGGGTATAGCTTGGAAAAGGGGTGGGAGCCCCTGGATAATCAAGCATAAATTGATAACCCGCAGCATCAAGCTTAGCATAGCCGCCGAAGGTTTTATCCATGGGAAAAAGAATTGATTTTCCCAAACCCACCAACTCAGGTTGTTTTTCATCAACAGGTTGAAGTGAAATCCCTTTGTCCTCCAGAAAACGCAGGGCAAGACGCAACCCGAAATACTCATAATATTGGGTGCCATTATCCATAAACAGTAAACCCCGGCGAATAATTCCCTCATCGGAGAGGACATCATTAAACCCTATTTGATCAGTACCTGTTAAAGCGGGAGGCGGCGCCACATAAGCCCCACGGCTATCAGCAATCTTGGTAATTCCAATAATATTGGCGTTTTCCTTAAACAGCTTTTCCAGGCGGGCATAATGAGAAGATCCATCTTTGGAAGGAACAGGTAAATCACGGTAAAGATCCAATCCAATCACTTTGGGACTATGACTTTCGAGAATTTCAAACATTTCGGCTAACACTTGATCCGGAATGGGCCAACCCATTTGGCGCTGGTCTTCATCAGTCAGCCAAATGCTGGTAATACGGGAATCAGGAGCTTTATTAAACCCTTGAAACCAACGCATGAAATCATAAACTGTGAGTTCCAAGGGTTGAAATACGCCTGTCGCACGACCGCCAACGATGCTTAAAAAAACAAGCTGTGAGATCAACAATGCCATCAGCCATGAAGCGCTAAGTTTCATTTTAAAACGTTTGGGTCTGGAAACATTCATAACCAATTTCCAATCAATAAAAAGGGGGCCCAGTAGGTTGGATGTCGATACAATCTTTCTTCCAGTAACGTTTTTTGTGCTTGTTGTAAAGCCTGGGCTTTTGACATCATGGGGTTTTGTAGTTGACGGTAAAATTCTGTAATCAGCAGAGAAGTCGAGCTATCATCAACAAACCACAGGGTCGCCAACGCGCTACGTGCACCGGCTTTTACCGCGACTCCCGCAAGCCCCAGTGCCGCGCGATCATCTCCAATAGCCGTTTGACACGCACTGAGCGTCAACAGTTCCACAGGGTTTTCCCGGAAACGACTCACACTGAGCAACTGTGAAAGCCGATTCATGGTTAGTTTACTGTCATAGGTCAGCAGAAAGGAGTCTTCAGGAGTACTTCCAAATTGACCATGAGAAGCGATATGGAGGATGGAATAAGTATGATTTTTTAACTCACGATCCATATTTGGAATGGAAAACATCTGATCGTGCAAGATGGTCCCCCCACTGATTTTTTGAATACTGTCCAATTCTTGAGAAACATTGGTCAACGCGGGAAATCCTTGGACACTTTCGGAGAGGCCATTCAATAACACCTGGGTCTCTGCCTTCAAGCGCTGTGGGGCCGTTAATGATAACCCCGGACTGGTTGCAACAGCGTATTTTTCGATTAAATACTGCTCCCCGCTATGCAACGCTGAGAAGGGAATGGTTCGTAACATTCCATCGGGAACCACGACCAGTGTATGAATTTGATGTTCTTGCAACGTGGCTTCCAGCGGCGTGATAATCCATTGGTAAAGTTCCTGTCCATAACGTAGAAATCGACGATTAATTCTGGTTTGTAAACTTTGCCGAAACAAATTTACTTCTTGTCCCAAGGTTTCAGCAGAGACTGGCGTTGAGAACTGTTTGATCCCATCAGGAAGACTCAACAACAAAACAATCCGGTCAGGAAGCGGTATCGGATAAAAGACCGCAGTGTGAGCGGCAAGCGTATCCAATGTTACATTTTTGTTTTGGAATTCTGTCACACATTCATCTTGAAAATAATCCTGTAATTCCGCGGTTTTCAGGAGTTCTATCGTTTCCCTGGCTTCGCGGAGATATTGTTGTTTTTGATCCGTTGTTATGAGGGTTTCGGCATAAAGCAGTAAGAGATCCGCCAATCCATAATAAACCGGTGCCACTTTTTCACGAAAACTTTCGAAGGTATGTCGGCCTCCCTTGCTCAATTCAGGTTTGATCAATTGTAAATTGGAGACGGCTTGCCGATACACAGGAATCGCGGCGTCCAGGTGTTTTTCCGCTTTGAGCAGTCGCCCCATTTGCCATTGCCATTGATAAAGTAACTCCAAGGCATTTTCCTGCTGAGCAAAAAAGATGGCTTGCTGAGTCAATTGTAGTGCTTCGGGAAAACGTTTTTCCGTTTCATAAAGGCCCCCTAAAAGCCCCTTTCCCAAAGAAAGGGTGCGATTATTTTGTAAGGTTTTGGCGATGGTTACCGCCTGAGTAAACGCTTCATAAGAGACGTTTAGCAACTCAGATGACAATTCAGTGCTCGAAACTCCCGTCTGGATTCGTTGGGCCAGCGTACCTAAGGTTAGAAGTTGGTGGGCTTTATTGTATGACTCAGGAAGCTGGAACAGGAGCGTCTTGGCTTGAAACAAGGTTTTTTCAGAGTTGGCATCACCCTGATTTAACTGGGTTCTACTGATATTCAAGAGAATTTTGGATTGGAGCGATACATCCTTTTCATTTTGGGCAAGCACCAGACCTTCTTCATAAGATTCGATGGCTTTGGCAAACGATTTTTGTACCGTGAATACATTGCCCAGGTTATTCAACGCTCTGGCCAATATCGATCCCTGCTCATTTTGACGCGCGAGTTCAATCGCCTTCGCTAATGACGCTTCCGCGTGTTGTACTTCTCCCAAAGCTAAATACACATCGCCAAGACGACTTAACAGCAGAGGATACTGTTTCGATCTTCCGTTCGTCCCTTCCAAGCTTAGTGCTGTCCCTAGAACATCCAGTGTTTGCTGATAAAATCCCATAAACTGGTAGGCGGTTGCCAATCGAATCATGGCTTGAACTTGAAATTCAGGAGGTTCCATCTTTTCTGAGAGGGTAACGACTCGTTTCCAGGAGTCAACCGCCTGTTCAAACTGCCCTTGTTCAAATTGTTTTTCACCTTGATTGAATAACTCGTGAAGTCGTTTTTTCTCATCAGCGGGTGACGCCAACAAAGAGCAGGCACTCAGTAGCAACAAAAAAAACACGGAGATTAATTTCTTATTCATAGAGGGCGCCTTGAGTTTAGGTATGAGTGATCTTGTGTTATAAAGGCCTCCGGCGGCAAACTTTGAAAAGCTTGACCCAACTTTTTAATACAAAGTTTTGCGGGGCTTTTTCAAAAGCGATTTTCCGAAGGGCCTTAAAACGAGATTTAGAAAATAGCGGCAATTTGAATATGAATTCCATCATCCTGGACAGCTTTTTCTTCTGGGGATGGGCGATCCGTTTGTGCCTTTCCCCAATAAATTTCTGATTGAAACCAGGAGGCTGGTAACCATCTAATTCCAAAGCCAATGCTATAAATATCGTCAGGCTGTGGTGCGGAATCATCCACATTCCACACTTTTCCGTAATCAATAAAGGGAGCCCCTTGCAAGCTATTCACTCCACTAGCCCCTTCTTTTGAGGAAAGGAAAAGGGGCAGGAGAGGAATACGCCATTCCAGTGAACTAAAGACAGCATTATCTCCTGTCTGATAATTTTCACGGTATCCCCGTACTGTTGAGGCACCTCCAATGGCAAATTGTTCCAGCGACAACAAAGCGTCCTTGGTATTTTGAGTGTCCAGGCGAAATAAAAATTGACTATCGAAGGTTGAGACTCGTTGAATCCATTGAACTTGACCCAGCCAAAGAGCAAAAATCCCATCTGGCGCGTTTTTATTAAGAGTGGGCTCCCATTCATCAATTCCATTGCTAAAGGTTGAACGCAAGGCAATCACCCGTGCTTGACTCCGAGTCAACCATTCTTGAGAAAAACGAACGACAGACACCCGACTTTTGCCTTCAAGGGCTCCTGGCGAAAAGGTAAAAGGCTCCCCCAGCATAAACGTCTGGCTTTGACGTCGCTCGACTTTGAGGGACAAGGTAAATTCCGTGGAGAGCGTGGTATAAAGAGGCTGACGTAAAAAAACAGAAGATCCCGAAGATTGGCTTTGAATCTCCAAATCCTTAAAGGCTTTGGTGATGACCGATGATTTCGATTGGCTTGAAGATACCCCCACTGTGGTATCCCAACGGTTGAGAGGGATTTCATAATTGCCCGAATAAGACTCCATGCCTTCTGTTCCCGCGTAACTCAACTTCAACGTATCGCCCCACCCCGTTACATTGTGATGAGATGCTTGGACTTCACCCAGAAATTCGCCCACACTCGGAGATGAATGGTTATTAAGTTTGATTTGTAAGTGATAGAGGCTGGTTTCTTGAACCTCAACCTTCAACCAGGCGTCTCCTTTTTGTACGTCAGGACGAAGTTCCGCGACAATTCGTTCGATTTTTGGATTTTGTTGCAGAAGTTTTAATCGCTCGCTGAGATCATTAATGTTCAGCGGGGCCTTCCCCTCGTTGGTTCCCCGTTCTAAACGCGACTTGAAATAGCCCTCTCGTAACCCCTTGTTTCCTGAAAGCTCTATCCGCACGACACGTCCTTCAATAACGCGAAAAGTGATTTCACCGTTTTGTACTGGCTGATCAGGAATGAGGACACCTGAGTTGAGATAACCGCGGTTCACATACAACAAGGTTAATTGACGTCGCAGAATTTGAAGTTCCTGGGCTGTGATCTCACGATTTTCATAAGGGGCACTCAGGGTTTCAAGTTCTCCAGTGGAAATCGCCGTATTGCCTTCAAATCGAAATTTCTTAATCAACAGTTTAGGAAGAACAGACAATAACTCCTTCTCCTCACCTTTGGACAAAGCAGGCAATTCAAAGCCAGGGAGCTTGATTTCAGGCTGTTCCTCTCCATTGGGGGGCAAACTCAAAGGGGCCTCTTGAAAAGGTTTGTCCTGAGGCGGGGGCGGAACTTGTGCGGATATAATTCCCGCCGCATTCATAATCAAACATAAAATAACGAGTATCAGCCTCAAATACACGGTGCCTCCAACGACAGTGAGAATAAAGGATCGGAGTCTTGAGTTATTTGTTCCATGCCTGGAAAATGCTCAAAAGGGCTGAACGTTGTCAATTGGTGCGGAACATCAGGCCAAAGTCCAGGTTGTAAATCGTCAGGGGATGTAGGGATTCCTCCTTTTCCCAAAACCACAAAACGGCTCATGATTTCGCCACTTCGTTCCCCGCATCGTTTTTGGATCAGTTGACTGGCATCCAGAAATGAAGAAGGCAGGACCTCAAGAATCGCGCCGATGTCAATAATAGGAGAGTCAATATTGATGGAACCATCAATGCCGAGTTGTGAAGAGGCTTGAACGAAGCTGTCCGCTGATTGAATGAAATGATCCGCTTTAATATGGATATTCCCCCCTTTTCCTCCAAAGGCGTTGGCAACAATCAGACTTTTATCCAAAAGCACCAGTTCAGGATCAATTTCAATGTTCCCCGCGTCTCCCGTTCCTCCTTGAACGGTGGTGGTGATTGAACTGCTTTCCAGGTGCAGGAGTTCCTTGGTTTGAAGGACAATGCTTCCTCCTCCGCCACTTTTCGACTCAGTGGTAATCGCGCCTTTATTCATCAGAACTTTAATGTCAGAGTGAATCTCAATATTTCCCGCGTCTCCTCCATTTTTAGCGGCCAGGCTCTCCGATGAAATTTTTCCATAATCCTGAATTTGAAGCTCAGACACATTGAGTTGGATGAGTCCGCCTTTTCCTGTACTTTGAGAAGAGGTACTGATCTGTCCTTGCTGGCTTACAAGCAGTTCAGGAGTTGTCAGCGTAATATCTCCCGCATTTCCAAGGTAGGCGGTCGTGCTGAGAAGACTACTGTTTGCTCCACCTTTATTGCCATGAATGGTAATGGATTCTGAGGCGTTCAGTGTTATGTTTCCCGCATTTCCAGCACCTTCGGTTTCTGTTGAAATTTTTCCGGCACTTTCTACGTCGATTTGCTTTCCTGTGACCGCAATACTTCCTGCGGCACCATAGCCTTTCGTTCCTGCCGTGATCCAACCATGGTCTTTCAAACTCAGGAGATCCACCTCCAACTGGATGTTTCCCCCTTCGCCGAGCAAATCCAGCCCTTCTGCGGAAGCGGCAATGGTTCCTCCCGCTTCAAGGGTCAAGGACGGTGATTTGACGGTAACGGTTCCAGCGTTTCCATTGGCTTTCGTTGTACTGAACAAGCCACTGTAGATATCTCCTGACTGTCCTGAAATGTGGATCGACTCACTTGCTGTAATGGAAAGGGTTCCCGCATTTCCTGCCCCTTGGGTTTCGGTTGAAATTCGTCCGCCGCTGTCCAATGTTGTATTGATAGAGTTTACTGAAATAATCCCCGCACTTCCTGTGCCCTGAGTATCGGCTTTGAGCAGTCCTGTGTTTTGAATGATTAAGGTATCTGCCTGGAGCTGAATATCCCCCCCTTGACCGCTCTGTTTTTTGGTTTCAACAGAGGCCGCAATAACGCCCCCTTCATCTAGCAGCAATTTGGGGGTTTGGACGATCACATTTCCCGCGTCTCCAGAACTGGAAGTCGTACTGAAAAGGCCACTATTCTGCCCCTCCGAAACGCCCTTAATTGTGAGTTCTCCTGTCGCGACAACCGTGAGGGTTCCAGCCTTTCCTTTTCCCTGAGTTTCTGTTGAAAGTTGACCTCCACTCTCCAAAGTCAGTATCCCCGTATTGACATTAAGACTTCCCGCGTTGCCATCACCTTTCGTATCGGCTTTGATAACGCCTTTATTACTTGCGGTTAAGCCCGTGGTGGTAATCTGAATACTTCCTCCTTCACCGCTTTGTTGTGTGGTATCTACGGAAGCAGCAATGATCCCTTCCTGATCAAGCGTCAATTGAGCTGAGTGGATAGTGATATCTCCCGCTTTTCCTGTACTGGTGGTGGTGCTGAATAAGCCAGAGCTTTTTTCCTGTCCCACTCCTGAAATCGTAATGTTTTCTTTGGCGTTGACCGATAGAGAACCCGCGTTTCCCATTCCCTGGGTTCCTGAGGAAACCTGTCCTCCACTTTCCAGTGTGGCATTTTGAACTTCTAGTGAGATACTTCCCGCATGACCCGTTCCTTTGGTATCCACCGTAATCACTCCCCCATTTTTTAATACCAGTGTATCGGCCTGGATTTGTAGATTTCCTCCCGATCCGCTCCCCTCGTTAAGACCTTCTGATGAAGCCGCGATTTGTCCGTCTTGACCAACGGTTAAAAGAGAGGAGTGAATCGAAATGGTTCCTGCTTGCCCTATATCTTTCGTGGTACTGTAGATTCCACTATTTTTATTTTGCTCCAAACCCGTAATGGCTATTTCCTTTGTCGCCGTAACAGAAAGAACTCCTCCTTTGCCTGCTCCCTGGGTGGCAGTAGTGATTTGTCCTCCACTTTCCAAGGTTGCGGTTTGAACGTTCAACGTGATATTTCCAGCATTTCCTGCTCCTTGAGTTGCCGCGGTGATCAACGCCACATTTTTCAATGACAGGGAATCAACCTGGATTTGTATATTTCCTCCCGCTCCATTATTGCCACCTGTGCCCTCTGCTGAAACTGCAATCTGACCTCCTTGAGACATTGTCAGCGCAGGCGCGGTGAGGAGCACTTCGCCGGCATTCCCTGTTCCTGAGGTAGTACTGAAGAGTCCGCTGCTTTGGGTGGTTGTTTGTCCTGAAATGCTCACATTCCCTTGAGCCGCAATCGAAATTTTCCCGGCATTCCCCGAACCTTGTGTTTTGCTGGAAACCTGACTCCCGCTTTCAAGACTGAAATTCTTGGTGAGGATTGAAACGTTTCCGGCTTGGCCCGTTCCTTTGGTATCAACGGTAATCAAACTTTTACCACTCATGGAAAGGGTATCCAGGGTTAATTCAATATTACCACCAATACCGCTTTCCCCCGTTTTTTCAACTGAAGAAGCGAGTTTTCCGCCTTCACCCAGAGTAAGGCTTGGTGCTTTAAGAACGATGCTCCCCGCATTTCCCAAACTTGAACTTGTGTTAAAAAGGCCACTGTTTTTCAAAGGACCATATCCAAATTTTGTACCAAATCCCGCAACCAGGATCGACTCCGAGGCCTCTATAGAAATGTTCCCACCGTTACCTGCGGCAGTCGTTTCTGTGGTAATAAATCCCCCATTTTTTAATTCGAGTTTTCCTACATTCAGATCAACATTTCCGCCTGCGCCTGGTGATTCAAAAGTGACTTGCTCAAGTCCTTCTTGATACAGGCTCGACCGAATGGCACTACCGTTCTGAATTGTAAGAATTGGCGACTCTATTTTAACGTTGCCCGCATATCCTGTGTTATAAGCAAAATTTTCGATGATAGCCTGCAGGTTGGTGGACAGATTATCTTCGCCTCCCAAAGTAATACTTTTTGTTGCCTGAATACTTATTTCCCCTCCTCTGCCAGATTGTCCCGAAGTGTTAATCATCCCCTCCACTATCGAAAGTTCGCCTACGTCTAAATCTATAAGGCCTCCTTGTCCAAACATTGTAGTGGAGGAGATTTCAGCATTCTGAATGAGGCTTAGTTTTGGGGTTGAAATCGCAAGAGTTCCGGATTTACTGGAGACATTATTAGCTGAGACACCGCTGTGAAAGACACCTCCCTGACCATCAATAGTGAACGCCTTTGAAGCGTTTATTAAAATGGAGCCGCCATTGCCAGTTGAGTTCAATGTACTTGAAGCAGTAATCTGGCTAAAGTTTAAACCTTTTCCACCAATAAGACTCAACGTTTCCGTATTGATTTCGATATATCCACCATTCCCAGAAGCAGTCGCTTTTGCCAGAATTTGTCCTCCATCAATGACGCTCAGGCTAGGCGTTGTGATAGAGAGCGTCCCCGCATTACCTTGAGACGCAGAGTCTGAGGCTAATTGACTGTTGGAACCTGAGATACTAATGAAACCGGTTGCTAAAACTTCAAGTTTCCCGCTATCTCCCGAACTCAAAGTATTGGTTGCAATGCCCCCTCCATTTTTTACCTCCAGTGTCTCGACTTGAATGTTAACGATTCCCCCATGCCCACTACTCCCTTCCACCACTTCTCCTACGATCTTGGCTCCATTGGAGATTGTAAGCTTGGGGGTTATTAATGTGAGATTTCCACTATTTCCACTCGTTTCTGTAAGTACGCTCAGTCCACTTGTTAACCCTGCCTTGGTCTCACTGACTCCTGTTAGACTAACCGACTTGGAGGCGGAAATGTTTAAATCCCCTCCTGTTTGCTGACCTTGACTCGTACTGGTTGAAATAAATGCGCCCTTGGATAACTCCAGTGTTTCAGTTTGAATGGAAAGATTGGAAATAAGTCCAGTACCTCCTGCTTGAGCATTGTACAGAAGCGCATTATTAGTTAAAGATAAGGAAGATGCCTTCACAGTTATCACTCCTGATTGCCCAGACTTTTCTGTGAAACTCGCAATATCTCCCTTATTCATTGTAATGGACTGGGCCGAAATGGATAAATTTCCCGCATTACCGCTACTGGACGCTAGAGTCGCTATACCAGGCGCATTTGTAATACTGATGCTGTCTTTCACTACGATGTTTACATCACTGCCATTCCCCGCGCCACTTGTTCCGGAAACCAACTGGCCTCCATCAAGGATGATCAAATTATTCACATCAATTTCAGTTTTTATGCCATTAGCGCCTTTACTGTAGTTTGCGACGATACCGCTATTTTTGACGCTTAAATCACCTGTAAGTTTGATATCAAGACGACCTCCGCCTCCTGAGTCACCCGTTCCTGAGGTTGCTACTTGCCCTTGATCCAAGACAAATTGTCCTCCACGAATATAGATATCGCCCCCCTGAGACCCTTTGCTGAGGATGTCAGAAAATTTTGAGGTTCCAGTTGTTAAATCACTACTAATCTGGATGGCTCCCATACTTGCAAAGCTTGAAGTGTCCAAATCATTGTCTGCGGGAACAACCTCTCCCGCAGAAGCAACACTCGCCAGATTAACCCTTCCACCAGTGGCATTAATTTTTGCGGGTTGTTGAAGATTCGTATCTTGGAGGACTGAAAGATCTCCCCCGATGATCGAAAAGGCTTGACCTTCAGGAACAGAAAGTTGAGCCCCCTGAATGGTAATCGAGGCAGGGGTGTTGTCGAGGAAACCAAAAGCGGAAGGGGGCGCACTGGAAAAAACTTCGTTGACCACGGGTATCGTATAAAAACGCTCATTATCTCCCAGGCGAAGATAATCGGCGGTACTGACATGGAAGGAACCCTGAACTGCTAACGTGGCATTAGCACCGAAGAGGATTCCCGCTGAGTTGAGAAGATAGAGATTCGCCCCCGGGATTGTGGATTGAAGCAGTCCGTCAATCGAAGAAGGGGAACCCCCGGTGATACGGGCAATGATATTGTCCACAGATTCAGGACCGCTAAACGTCGCGCTTTCACTTTTAGTGAGGTTGAATTGACTGAAACTGTGAAACAGATTCGAACCCGATTGTTTTCCCTGTTCACTGGTAATTTGGTAGTCCGGCCCATTCAACGCTCCTTGAACCCCCATCGTCCCGTCGAGAATTACCTCTGCTGACGTCCATGACGCGGGAATCGCGAAAACGGCAATTCCCACCAAGACAACCCTTTTTTTGAACCGGCTAAACCATGACATAATCGAACGGGCGCATTCCCATTTTCCGGGTTAAGCATTCAAGATTGAGAGATGAGAATTTGCCAACTGTTTCAATAAGTTCCATCGTCCTGCTTTATAATATGACCGTAGCATAAGTATCTTTGCTGCATTTTC
>JBBCAX010000289.1:0-41453 GCA_051382335.1 Deltaproteobacteria bacterium TL4 | reverse complement strand
GCCAGAAGAAAAATATAAGGCTTTAACAGGTCTTATGTGGATCTTACGAAAGGATACAAAAAAATTAACAGAAGAAGAGAAAGTAACATTGAAATTGTTATTTGAATATTCTCCATTATTAAAATTAGCATATGATTTTCAGAATCAATTAACTGGTATTTTTGAGGAGGATATTTCCAAAGACAAAGCTAGATGTAAAATTAAAGCCTGGATGAAAAAAGTGGAAAAAAGTGAACTCACTTGTTTTGACAAATTTTTAACAACACTTGAAAATCGAATGAATGAGATTACCAACTACTTCCATGATCGGAACAACAGTGGTTTTGTGGAGGGAATGAATAATAAAATTAAGGTAATTAAACGACGTTGTTATGGTATACTAAACTCCAAAAGTTTGTTCCAGCGCATACATCTTGATTTGGATGGATATCTTGAATTCGCTTGATCTATCATCTAGATAGAGATTAAATAATAACCACGGGAAATATCGAAGAGCCTAAGTTTAAGCTGATTGCTTAAAATACACCTGCACAGGTGGAAACTATTGGGAAAATCAGTGGGAAAATAATGTTGCCTCACACTTTTAATTGCACCCAATTTAAACAGGCCAGTATGCTAAAGACTCACACCAAAAATCCGGATGATATTTTCAGGATTCACAGACATAAACAGGATAATCATTAGGCTAATAGCCATCACGTTCAATACCCAGAAATTAGCAGTCGCAACCGAGCCTTTAGGCTGAACTGTTACGATGCGACCTTCTGGCTCTGTATACATAAAAATATTGACCAACACACGAATATAAAAGAAAATACCCAAAAAACTGCAAATAAACGCGACAAGAGCAAGTACAGGATAACCTGATGCGACAAGACTCTTAAAAATAAAAAACTTTGCATAAAATCCAGGAAACGGCGGAATTCCTGCAAGAGAAAACATGGCAATGATCATGAATCCTGCGGCAACTGGTTTTTTCTTGAAAATTCCTTTAAAACTTTCAAGATCGTCGATTTCCTCTTCGTCATCTGAAAAATAGATAACTGCCGCAAAAGCAAGGATAGTCATGATTGCATAAACGGTTGCATAAAAAGCAATTGCGGTTGATCGTTCACCCGTGGTATCCAAAAAAGCGAACATGACGTACCCTGCATGTGCAATTGAAGAATAGGCCATCATACGCTTAAAACTTTTCTGCCAGATCGCACCAACATTACCCCAGATTACAGAAACTAGAGGAAGTGCTACCAAAACCCCTATGAGAGCCTTTGGAATTTGAAACCCACCGAAAACGCGTACCATCGAGAGAAAAATCGCGGCCTTTACAATCGCAGCCATATAGGCGGTAACAGGCTGAGTCGCACCTTGGTAAACATCCGGTGACCACCCATGGAACGGGACAATGGATGCCTTAAAGAAGAACGCCATAAAAACAAGAATGATTCCGGTTATAAAATACGTTTCATGGTTTATTTGTACATGACCAAGGGACAATAGTCCGATTCCGCCAGAATTTCCATATAGGAAAGAGATTCCCAAAAGGAGGATTGCTGAGGACACCCCTCCTAAAACAATATACTTCATTGAGGCCTCTACTTCCCTGGCTGACGAAAATTTGAACATTACCATCACGTAAACCGGGATGCTCATAAGTTCAAGCCCAATAAAAAGAGTCAGGAATGTACCGCTTCCAACCATGAGCATAGCACCATAAACTGAGGAGGCAAACAGCATGTAAAATTTAATTTCCTGAAACTTTTTAGGCAGCAACATTAAAATCAATCCTGCTGCGATCAGAAGAACACTTTTGCTGGAAATAGCAAAAGAATCGACGATCAGATGACCTTCAAAAAGCTGAAAAGAGGTTTTTGATAAAAACTGGATACTCAGTACGATAATGGCACTGAAAATACCGATCAAGGATAAATAAAAAGCTGACACCTTTGAAGTCTTGAATATTTCAAGACACATCAGCAGAATAACCAAACAGAAAATAATATGTTCAGGAAGCATCCCGTAAAGTATATTTGCCGCATTCATTTTGAACACCTTCTACATGTTGAACCGTACTGGTTATTGATTTCTCGACTCTTTTATAATCTTTCAAAAACTCAGTTACAGATTTATCGATCTTATTGAAAAAAGAGGATGGAAACAAACCGATCCAGAAAATCATCACGACCATTGGTATCAGAACACCAATTTCTCTGGAATTCAAATCCCTAAGCTCTTTATTTTTTTCATGAACTACCGGACCAAACATAAACCGTTGGACCAGCCAGAGCATGTAGAAAGCGCCTATGATCACACCGGAAACGGCGATCGAGGATAGGAAAAGTTCAAAACTGCCGCCATCTGCTTTAAAAACGGAATACCCATCGTTAAAAGCACCTAAAAGGATTAAGAATTCTCCGACAAAACCATTTGTTCCCGGAAGAGCGATGGATGACAAAGTAACGATCATAAAGAAAAACGCAAACCGTGGAATAATACTGGCGATTCCACCGTAATCCGCAATTTCTCTTGAGTGACGTCTTTCATAGATCATCCCTACCATAAGGAAGAGTGCTCCCGTTGAAATGCCGTGGTTGACCATTTGAAGGATTGCGCCTTCAACGGCCAGTTGATTAAAAGAAAACAACCCCAGCATAACATATCCCAGATGACTGATCGAAGAGTAGGCAATAAGTTTCTTGATATCCGTTTGCGCAAGGGCAAGACAGGCACCGTACACGATTCCGATAACGGCGATAAGCTTCATAAGCGGAGCAAATGCAACGGCGGCCTCCGGGAATAACGGCATGGCAAGACGCATAAACCCATAAGTCCCCATTTTAAGAAGTACCCCTGCCAGAATGACTGAACCGGCCGTTGGAGCCTCAACGTGCGCATCCGGAAGCCAAGTATGAAACGGAAACATGGGAACTTTAATCGCAAAGGAAAGAGCAAAAGCTAAAAATAACCACTTTTGAATATCAGGAGACACAGAGACCTTGTACAGATCAACAAAATCATAGCTCATCGTCCCGGTCTGTTTGAAATTAATATAGGCAAGGTAGATCACCGCAGTCAGCATGATGATACTTCCCAAAGCGGTATATAGAAAAAATTTCACAGTCGCATAGATCCTTCGTTTTCCGCCCCAAATTCCAATGATAAAAAACATGGGGATCAGCATTGCTTCCCAGAAAAGGTAAAAAACAAAGAGGTTTTGTGCGACAAATGCTCCCAGCATCGTAAACTGAAGCATAAAGATCATGGCGTAAAAAAGATTGACCGATTTTTCGACTGCTGAAAAAGTGGAAAGGACAACGATTGGACCAAGAAACGTCGTCAACATGATCAGCAAAATATTGATGCCGTCCATCCCTATGATATAGGAAATCCCCCATGAGGAAATCCAGGGAATAGAGGTCTTGAACTGCAATGCTGTATCATTTGGATCAAATCCCGTGTACAGAGGAACAGAGAGTACAAACCCGATGAGCATCAAACCGAGAGACAACGACTTTACCAGACTATCTTTGGATGCGGGTACAAGCAGAACCAAGATCGCTGAAACGAGCGGCAGATATAGAACTAAATTTAACAGAGTCGAATTACCCATTGGTATATCCCCAAGCTACGCAAAATACAATTCCGATGAAAATATACAAGGCATACGCATGAAGACTTCCTGTCTGAATCCTTGAGAATCCATTCGCACACCGTTGCGTAATCGTGACCATAAGATGTAAAAATCCATCTATTACACCTTTATCCACAACATTCAAAAATACTTTCTCTGAGACCGTTTTTAGCGGATCAATAATAAATTTTTGGTACAATTCATCAATCCAATACTTGTTATAAAGCAATTTATGCACAGACTGGAATTTGATTTTTAAATTTTCTGCCCGTTCCAAAGAACCGCTATACAGGAGATGAGCCAGTACCCAGCCCAATAAAGCTATTCCAATGGAAAGGAACATCAAACTGATTTCCAATGCATGTCCGTGCCCAGTAATATGAGGATTTTCGATGACAGGTCCAACAAAATGCTCAAATATATTGGGCAGATGAATCATTCCACCAATCAACTGAGGGACACCCAAAAATCCGGCACCCGCTGAAAAAACAGCAAGAACGGTCAAAACGCTTATCATTGAAAAAGGAGACTCATGCGGATGAACATCTTTAGAGACCCTGCTCTTTCCCAGAAAGGTCATATAAACGATTCTGAACATGTAAAATGAAGTGAAAAGCGCAGCAACCGTCCCCAGCAACCAGACAAAACGAGAGCCATGGGGGGAGGCATAGACCTGCCATAAAATTTCATCCTTTGAAAAGAATCCGGCAAACGGCGGTATTCCCGCGATAGCAATTGTCGCAACCAGAAACGTCCAAAAAGTAACGGGCATTTTGGCTTTCAGCCCACCCATTTTTCGCATATCCTGTTCATGATGCATGGCATGAATCACAGACCCTGAACCCAGGAATAAACAGGCCTTAAAAAAAGCATGGGTAAACAAATGAAAGATAGCGGCAACAAACGCTCCAGCGCCAAGAGCCATGAACATGAATCCCAGTTGAGACACCGTTGAATAAGCCAGTACTTTCTTTATGTCGTTTTGAACAAGACCAATGGAAGCCGCCATAAGCGCTGTCAATCCGCCGATAATGCCGACTATTTGCAAAGCAAATGTCGCTTCAATATATAACCCGGACAACCGTGCAATCATATAAACCCCCGCGGTTACCATTGTCGCGGCATGGATCAATGCTGAAACCGGAGTGGGACCGGCCATGGCATCGGGCAACCATACATAGAGAGGAATCTGTGCGGACTTTCCGGATGCGCCGACGAAAAGAAGAATTCCGATCAAGCTTGCTATCCCTGTCGTAACCAATCCCTGATGGAAAAAAGCATTAATTGACATGATATCAAAGCTTTTTACATACCAGAAGATCAGGAACATTCCTAAAAGGAAACCCGCATCTCCAATACGATTGGTAATAAAGGCTTTTTTTCCGGCAATTGCTTTGTCTTCATCATCAAACCAGAATCCGATAAGCAGATATGAACATAAACCCACACCTTCCCATCCTACAAACAGGACCACAAGATTCTTTCCCAAAACCAGCATCAGCATGAAGAAGACAAACAGGTTTAGAAAAGCGAAGTACTTCGCGTATCCCTTGTCATGGGACATATATCCCGTGGAATAGATGTGAATCAAGGTTCCCACACCGGTAATGACAAAAGTCATGACAGCGGTCAGTTGATCAAAATAGAGATCAACGGAAAGATTGAAGCCTTGAATATCAATCCATGTATATACTTCTTGAACGATGGGATTTCCGGTTGTGTATACCTTTGCAAAATTCAAAGCAACCAAAACAAAGGACAAAAAGGGTAGGAAACACGCGATAAATGTAACCAGCTTCTTTGGAAGATTCTTACCAAACAGCCCATTAATCGCGGCGCCGATAAGAGGAAATAATACTATGTAAAAAAGTGTCTGCCCCATTTAGATCTATCCTTTCAATTCCGTATAAGACGAGACATCAAGAGAGTCTTTGTATTTCATCAAAAGCAATATCGTAGGAATGGCAACCCCCATCTCACAAGCAGCTACGACAAATATTACAAACGCAAAAACCGCCCCATCGATGGATCCGTGTATTACTGAAAATGTGACCAGACTAAGACTGACACCATTAAGCATCAGCTCAACCGACATCAGAACAATCAACAAATTGCGTCTTATGATCACCCCCAAAAGTCCGGTCGCAAATAACAAAACACTCAGACCGACTAAAAACTGAACATTATCCATGTCTGCCCCCTTTAATAACCGTTACCGCCGCAATGACGCCGACAAGTAATAATAACGAAGCCAGTTCAAAGTGGAATAAATAATGGGTAATAAATTTCTCGGAAAAGACTTCAAATGTAAAAATCTTGCTATTCGACTCAAGAGGTTTGAAAATTACGGAAGCCCTGGATAAGGCTCCGATCATCGCAACAAGAAATACAAAAAAAACAACTACACCTGGAACGAGCAACTTCGAATACTTTTGAATAAAAGCCATATCCTTGTCATCCAACATCATAATGACGTAGATCATAAAGACCATCACCGCGCCAACATAGACCAACACCTGAAACACAGCGACCACATGAACCTGCAGAATGCCATAGATTGCGGCAAGTGAGATCATCACTCCGATAAGGGAAAGAGCGGCGCGCATAGGATGTTTTTGCATAATCAACCCTATGGCAAACAGCATTGCCAATAAGCCAAAAAACCATAGAAAGAATGTTTCGAACAAGACCGTACTCCTCTACTTATATACTTTTTTGGAATCCTTCTGGGGATTCCATGTTAGCAATTCCTCTTTAGATGTCCAGAGTGTTGAACGATCGTAAACCGGAAAATTATTAACGGTAATATCCATTCTGATGGCATCCTCAGGACAGGCTTCGACACAAAATCCACAAAAAACACATCTGGAATAATCCAGTTCGAATTTTACTGGTGATTTGGGATGAATCTGATCTCCTAAATCCTGTGCGGCTTCAATTTCAATAGCTCCGGCAGGACATACCGTAGCACACATATTGCAAGCTACACACTGGGGTTTCCCATTTTCCCGCATAACGAGAACATGTCTTCCTCTATTTTTAGGGGAATAATCTTCTCTAGTTTCTTCCGGGTAGTAAACCGTTAGGGCGCCCTTACGAAACGTAAGCCACTTGAACATATTTCCGAAAAAGACACCACTGGTAATGCAGAGTCCTCTTCCTATTTCAAAGAAATAAAAACGTTCCCAGAGTCCCATCTCGGGCTCATTCCAATATTTTTTTTTCATCTCTCCCATACACGTATCCCTTGCTCAAACACCTTAGTCCTTTATGTCCATCCCCTACATCGTTACCAACCATTTATAGATCACAGATCCAACCAGGTTTATCATGGCCAAGGGAAGTAAAAATTTCCAACCGAACCCCATCAACTGATCATATCGAAATCTTGGCAATGTCCAGCGAATCTGAATTTGAAAGCTGCACAACACCATTATTTTAACGACAAATGTGATCAATTGAAGAATCAAAACCGAGGTATGTGAAAGTGCGAGGGTGTAACCGAACGGGAAACTGAATCCAGCATCGGAAAGATACGGAAGATTATAGCCACCAAAAAATAATGTGGTCAATATGGCGGAAATCACGACAATCTCAATGAATTCACCAAACATGAAGAGACCCATTTTCATGGCGTTGTATTCCGTAAAATAGCCGCAAACCAGCTCGGATTCACACTCGGGAAGGTCAAAAGGAGCACGTTTGTTTTCCGCCATGGCAGTGGTGAGAAAAAGAATAAAGGCAAACGGCTGAAGAAAAAATCCCCATCTCGGCAACACCCCAAAAATCAGGCCCGATTGTTCTCTTACGATCTGATCCAAATCAACACTTCCAAAGACGACCACAAGTCCCAGTAAGGAGAGTCCCATGGAGACTTCATAGGAAATCATCTGTGCAGACGCCCTAAGCCCTCCCATGAACGAAAACTTATTATTTGAAGACCACCCCGCCAGAATTGTACCAATAACACCTAACCCCCCCACAGCGAAAATAACCAGCAATCCAGCGTCAAGCTTGGCGATTTGGAGGAAATAGGACTTATCCCCAAATATTCCTTCCAGAAAATCCCCGATACCAAACAATTTTGATGGAATCAGTTGTCCACCAAACGGTATGACAGCAAAAGCCAGCAACACAGGGATAATACAAAGCCACGGAGCAAGAGCATAGGCAAATTTATCATTGGAGTCAGGATGAAAATCCTCTTTCGTGATCATTTTCAGGCCATCCGCTATTCCATGAAATAGTCCCCACCATACAATTTTGTAATCTGTAAACGGGACAGGGAGGTAGCACCTGTTTGCACCGATACGGTCAGCCATGACAGCCCCCTGTTTACGTTCAACCCACGTCAGCAGACCTCCCAAACTGATCAGGAGAACCATCACATATACGACCATGATTAATAAAATTACAATGTCAGCAATCATGCTATACGCCCTTTAATAATTTAAAAATATCCGCGGCACGGTAAACTGTGTCAGGTTTTTCAAATACTTGTTCAAATTTTTGTGTTTTGTTTTCAAAATTAGTGAAAGATCCGGACTGTTCCAACATCGTCGAGATAGGAATAGCGATACTGGCCTTATCGACAAGCGTGTCCTTGAACGATGTCAGATAGATCACTTTTGCACTGGGTTTGATCCATTTTAAATCAAAACCGCTTCCCCACACCAACACCACATCAGCAGACGCCAGTTCTTCTTTACCCGTTTCTTTAAAAAGCCCTTTCGCGGTTTGCAGATTAGGATTTTTGTTTTTCCGAATCAGTAGATCGTCTTCAACCGGTTCATCCTTTTCCAAAGTCCGCTCATCTTTGAAAACAAACTTCCATTTTGCATCAAACGCCTCTTGGCATGCCTTCATTTCCTCATTCGATCCATACAGAGAAATAACCACAGCAGGCTTAGCCGCATTTTTCATCAGCGTTTTTGTTTCATTCAAGACTTTTTCCAAGGATTCGGACTTTCCGTTGTACAAACACTCGTTCAGGCGTTCTTTTTCAAAGAACTTGTAAGAATCACGACCAAAATTACAAATCCATGGACCTTTATCTGTAGCATTCTTACGGGGTGATACGCGAAAGACCCTGTTATTGACTTCTTTTAAGCAAGACTGATAACGCCATTCCTTTTTCTTTCGCCAAGCATATACCGCGCATCCTGTCTCACATCCTGGACAGACAAAAGGAACTTTTTCCAAATACCAGACACGACTCTGGTACATAAAATCCTTTGAAAGCAGTGCCCCAACCGGACACAAGTCCACCACATTATCACTGTAGGGATCGTTATAGGGCTGACCTTGAATATGAGCGACTCTGGCTTTACTACCTTGCCCAACAATTCCCAAAGCGTTAGTTTTGGATATTTCTGCGCTAAAACGAACACATCGACTACACAGAACACATCTTTCCGCATCATAAACAATCCGGTCATTGATGTCATAGTACTTCTGCTTATGCTTTTTGGGCTCCTTCGAAACACAGGCACCCCCGTTGTAAGCAAAATGATATTCCTGCAATTTGCATTCACCCGCTTTATCACAAATTCCACAATCAACCGGATGATCAAGGGTCAGAAACTGCATCACCGTCTTCCGTGCTTCCTTAACCTCATCACATACCGTATCCACCTGCATATTCTCGCTTACCATCGTATTGCAGGCGGGTTGAAGTTTCGGGGAATTTGTTAATTTTACCAGGCAAATCCTGCAGTTGGCCGCAATGGAAAGTTGAGGATGATAGCACAGATACGGTATCTGAATCCCATTATCCAAAGCAACCTCAAGTACGGTCTGATCTCTGTTTGCTTGTAGTTTTTTTCCGTTTATTGTTATTTCAAGCATTCTAAGTTACCGCCAAACATCAATTTTTTATTTTTTATCGCGTATAAAAACTCGTCTTTATACTTATCCACAAAACCAATTACCGGCATCGCAGCAGCATCCCCCAACGGACAAATCGTCCTTCCCATGATACTATTCGCAATTTTTTTCAGTTGAACGTCGTCTCCTTCTTCGCCCTTGCCAGAGACCAGTCGCGCCAGAATTCTTTCCATCCAGTCCACACCTTCCCTGCATGGAGTACATTGACCGCAAGACTCATTCCGATAAAACCTTACCGTCACATAAAGCAATTTTACCATGCAGGTCCCTTCAGCGATGACAATTACCGCACCTGAACCAAGAGAACTGCCCTTTGCCTGTAAGGATTCATAATCCATGTTACATTCCAGGATTTCTTCAGATCTCAGGACAGGGGTTGAAGAACCGCCGGGAATAACCGCTTTTAATTTTTTCCCATAAAGCATCCCTCCACATTCTTTTTCAAAAAAAGTTTTGAAGGGATAACCAAGTTCCAATTCATACACCCCGGGTTTGTTGATATGTCCTGAAACGGAAAAAAGCTTGGTTCCGTTGCTCTTTCCAACACCCATGGCTTTATAAGCGGGTCCTCCGTTTGCGATAACCCAAGGTACTGCAGCCAGCGTTTCGACATTGTTAACAATTGTGGGTGATTTATAAAGGCCGGAAACTGCCGGAAACGGAGGTTTGATTTTTGGATAGCCCTTAAAACCTTCCAGAGAATGGATCAATGCCGTTTCGTCACCACAAACGTAGGAACCTGCTCCCTGGTGAACGGCCATATGGCAGGAAAAATCAGTCCCAAGTATTCCTGCACCCAGAAGATTATTTGCATAGGCTTCTTCTACAGCGTCAACTATTCTTCGATAGGAAAGATCAAATTCGCCGCGAATATAAATAAAACTATATTTGACACCAATGGCAAAGGCAGCAATCAGCATTCCCTCAATCAACTGATGAGGATTATTTTCCAGAAGCCATCGATCTTTGAAGGTTCCTGGTTCCCCCTCATCCGCATTACAGCAAAGATATACCGGCTTTTCAGATTTTTTTATGAATGACCACTTTACGCCCGCAGGAAATCCGGCACCTCCCCTTCCTCTGAGATTGGCCTGTTTCACTTCTTCCGTGACAGCTTCAGGACTCATCTTTTCCAGAACTTTTTTAAGTGCCTGATATCCACCACGCTTCCGGTAATTCACAAGAGAATGTGAATCTTCAGTAACCTCAAAATTGATAAATACCTTTGTATTGGACATAGCTTATTTCAACTCCGCAAGAATGGCATCAACCTTTTCTAAGGTCAGGTCCTCATGATAGGTCTTGTTTAATTGCATAACAGGCGCAGTCCCGCATGATGCCAAACACTCAACCAGGCTCAGGCAAAATTTCCCGTCAGGCGTTGTTTCTCCCGGCTTGATACCCAATTTTTTACTTACATATTCCACCATATTTTCCGCTCCTCGCATGGAGCAGACTATATTTCTGCAGAACTTGATATGATACTTTCCCTTTTTCTTCTTAGTCAGCATATGATACCAACTTACAGCCTCTTCAACTTGAATGGCTGGAACCCCGGCACAGTTTGCGACTTCCAGGATGTCTTCATCCGTGATATATCCATTTTCGTTCTGTACCGCATGCAACAGGGGAAGAACCAGGGAACTTTCAGCCCCTACTGGATATCGAACTTTTATTTTATCAAAGGTTTCCTTAATACTCATCGATCACATTCTCCGCCAATCATATTCACCTGGCCAAACGTGGGCACAACATCAGCAAATTGCCCCCCTTCAATCATTTTATGAATTCCTCCGACATGAACAAAACTTGGAGATCTTACGTGCAGTTTGTAGGGCTTGCCGCCGCCCTGACTGACTAAATAGAATCCAAGCTCGCCGTTAGCTCCCTCATGAGCACAATAAACCTCGCCCGCAGGGACTTTAGGACCATCCATGATGATTTTGAAATGATTGATAAGAGACTCAATTTCCTTATAAACGCGTTCCTTTTCAGGAAGCATGAACGCATGACCGTAGGCATTGATCGGGCCTCCCGGTAATTGTCTGACACATTGGCGAATAATCTTTACAGACTCATCCATTTCCACCATTCGGACATAATAGCGGTCATAGTTATCACCTTTTATTCCTGTGGGGACGTCAAAATCAACCTCATCATAAGCTAGATAAGGAGTCGCTTTTCGCAAATCCCACGGAACACCCGTAGATCTCAAAATAGGGCCGGTATACCCCCAGTTAATCGCGTCTTCTTTTGAAAGAACTCCCACATTGCGCATTCTATCAATAAAGATTCGATTCCGATCAATCAGACCATGAACCCGTATAACATATTTTTCATAAAATTTCAGGAGTTCCTCAAGACGATCCAACCATCCATCGGGAAGATCACGGGCCAAGCCACCGATTCTGACAAAGGAATGTGTAAGCCGTGCGCCAGTCAAATGATTTGTATGTTCATACATGTAATCACGGACGGTCATCAGATATAGAAAAGGAGTCATAGCTCCCAGTTCCATCAAGGCGGCACCAACACAGGTCAGATGATCTTGAATTCTGCTATATTCCGTAAGTAGCGTTCGTAGGTATTTACATCTGGGAGTAATTTCAATCCCAAATAATTTTTCAACGGTTTCGGCATAGGCAAAATTATTGATCATGGCTGAACAATAGTTAAGCCTGTCCGTATAGGGGATCAGATTGTGATACGTATGGGCTTCACATTCTTTTTCAAAGCCTCTGTGCAAATATCCGCAATGCACATCCACTTTTTTTACTGTCTCACCATCCAATTCCATGATCATCTGAATCGTACCATGCATAGCAGGATGTGAAGGCCCAACATTGATCTCAACTCTTTTTGATGCTTCCAATTTTTCTGTATTCTCTATTTCCACAAGTATCACCCAATCTTACAAGCCTATAAGCAAGACATTACTTCCGATACTCTACACGAGGCTGTTCCTTAGCAATCGGATAATCCTTGCGTAAAGGATAACCCACAAACTCCTCATATAATAGAATCGGTCTCAAATCATCGTTTCCGTCAAAAACGATTCCATACATCTCATGCGTTTCACGTTCCATATAGTAGGCAGAGCCGAAAAGAGTCCTGAGCGTCGGAACGTTGGGCCGCACTTCTTTTACCTTCAATTTAACCCTGATCCGCTCCCTGCTTGCAACGGAAAGAAAATGATAAACCACCTCAAACCTGTACTCTCTTTCGGGATAGTCCACCGCAGTAACATCTAAAAACATCTGAAAGCCAAAACGATCCTTAAGCAGGATGACAAGAGGTATCAGATGATCGTAGTCTGTCACAATGCACATCATGCCGATTGCATCGAAATCTTCAAGGATACATTCCTTTGCTGCTTTTTTTATTTCTTCATGTAGTGGTTTCATAATTAAATAAGAGGATGCTTTTCTTTTGAAATTTGTTCTTGTAATTTTATAATGCCGTCAATCACCATTTCGGGACGCGGAGGACATCCTGGAATATAAATATCAACCGGAATGATTTTATCTATTCCCTGAACAGCGGCATAATTTCTGTAAAATCCACCGCTTGTCGCACAAGCTCCAAACGCCATCACCCACTTGGGTTCACACATCTGTTCATAAACTTTTCTCAGAATCGGGGCTTGTTTATGAGTGACCGTTCCAACGACCATCATCAAGTCCGATTGTCTCGGCGTAAATCGTGGAAGCGCTGCCCCAAAGCGGTCCGTATCGTATATCGTCGCGCTGACCGACATAAACTCCATCGCGCAACAAGCGGTTACAAACGGATAGGGAAAAAGTGAGAATTTCCGCGCCCATCCAACGAATTCATCTCCTCTTGTTGTAATACACTCTGATGCTTCCATCTTTTCCTATTCAAATCCGTTTTATTCCAGAAAATTGTAAACCCACCCCCACTCAACCGAACCTAAAAACTTTCGTCACCAGTGAAACGAAGATGCGACATCTACTACAAAGGGGGGGCGATTGTCAAGCACTAATTAGCTTATCAAATCAAATTTATATGTCCTCAACTTCAGAACAACTTCTAACCTAGAACTACTGTCTCACCCTCCGCGTCCACAATCATTTGGCAGTATCATTTCATAACCGATTGTCCCTCAAAGCGCTGCCCCGAAGCGGCTAGCAGCCCATATCATAGCGCTGACCAACACAAATTTGATCCAGCAACAAGTGACAGCGAATGGATTGGAAAAAAGCGAAAATTTCAGTGCACATTCAATAGAGTTTTTTTAGCTGGAAAGGACTCTAATGCTCCCAATCCAACACACCCTCTCGCCAAACATAGACAAGTGCCAGAACCAGCATTGCCATAAACACAGCGAATTCAACAAAGGCCACCACACCCACTTTAGCGGCAGAGACCCCCCAGATGTACAACAAAACGGTTTCCAGATCGAACAGCACAAACATGATGGCAGTCGCATAATATTTAATGGAGACCCTTTTAACATTTACTTGTTCCCGTGGCTCTACACCGCATTCAAACGGTTCCTGTTTGACACTTGTCCTTTCGGGTTTTGGTCCAAGCAAGGCATTTAAAGCTAAGGACATCCAAACAAAACCCATTGCTGAAAGAAGAAGAACAAAAAATGCCAGATATGGATTAATCATAAGCTAAAAACCTCCAATTCCCTATTCTAATTTGTTTTATTTCATAAAAAAGCAAAACAATCCCCACTAACCTCGACAGTGCCCGCATTGCAAAATACAACGCCTCAGTACCATCGGTACCACAAATCGAGTTGCAAACAAAGCAATCAGACCCCAAATTTTCATGATGCCATTAGCAGAATTACGAGGGCAGTTGGTACTACAAATAAAGGTAGATTTCAAGTATTAATTCACTAATTCTGTCTGGAGACAGTTAACCTTGCACATTTTTCCCAATCCTTGAAAAGCTAAGCATCAAAACCATTTTCCTGGCCTTGAAATAAAGTCCTACACTATTCTTCAAATATCGCCTTGCATAAGTGTTCTAAATTCCGTAAAAACTCCTCCTATGAGAACACATGATAGAATTAGTGGATGGTTCCGTCTTACTCCCATCGCTGATGTAAATCGAAGCAAGGCCAATGCAACTGCAGATTCTAGTATTTGATTTCTAGAAAGTTAACTTACCGCGAAATTTAAACAGGAGACGAAATTATGTGTGAAGACTTGGAATTACTCACAGAGCATCGCCCATGGGGATATTATGTCGTTCTGGCAGATGAAGAAGATCATAAAGTGAAACGTATTGTGGTCTATCCTGGGAAACGGCTCAGTTTACAACGCCATCTAAAACGGGCAGAACATTGGTATGTCCTTGCAGGAAACGCATTGGTAACTTTAGATGACCAACAAATTCGACGCAAATCCGGTGAATCTGTCGATATTCCTCAACAAGCAAAGCACCGGATTGAAAATCAGGGAAGTGAAGATATGAGTTTTATTGAAATTCAAACAGGAACTTACTTTGGAGAGGACGATATTGAACGGTTTGAAGATGACTTCGGTAGGCTCTAAGCGAACTTTACTTTTCCTCATCAGTCTCTTCGGAGTTTGGTTTTTTGCCGGTTTTTCTTTAGCGACCCCTGTGGCTGACTCTGAAGTTCCAGAGTCTCTACGCCCATGGATATCGTGGGTATTGAAAGGACAGGAGGAACTCCAATGCCCTTTTTTCCAGGATTCTCAAAAGAGGCAATGTGCTTGGCCCAGTTCCTTGAAGCTGGACCTTCATCAGCAAGGTGTATCTTTTCAACAACAATGGCGGATTTTTTCTGAAACCCTTGTTCCTTTGCCTGGAGATCAGCGATATTGGCCGCAGGAAATAACACACCTCCAAAAAGCGCTTCTGATCCAGGAAATCAATGGTCACCCCTTTATTAGACTGGCTCCAGGATCCTATCTACTCCAAGGACAATTATATTGGCATAGCTTCCCTGACTCACTCACAATTCCACTCAATACTGGATTGATTGAGCTCACTAAAAACCAAGTTCCTGTACCCTACCCTACCTTGGAGAAAGATGGGAAATTATGGTTTCATCCCAGGAAAATTACTTCGTCAAACACTCCGTCTGCTTTGGAAAATCAGGTGGTGCTTCGTGTTCATCGCTATCTTGAGGACGACATCCCCCTCAAAGTCACAACCCAATTGAACCTTGAAGTTTCAGGAATCCCCAGAGAAATCACCTTAAAACCAGGAATCATCAAAGATACTCTGCCTTTGAATTTAGTGAGTCCCTTTCCCACACGTCAAGAAGACGACGGAAGTCTACGTATTCAAGCACGTCCCGGACATTGGGAAATACAGATAAACGCAAGGCATTTAGGACCGGCCAAACACCTTTATGTTATTCATAAGGATCCCGCACTCCCCGAAGAAGAAACTTGGGTTGTCGAAGCTCATAATGAGCTCCGCCTGATCTCTTACAGCGGAGGAGAGCCTGTGGACTCACGTCAAACAACCTTGCCGACGTCATGGCACCATTTACCCGCATTTCAAGTTCCAGCTTCAAAAGGCTTGGAATTGATAGAAAAAAAGCGGGGAAACCCTGATCCCGCACCGAATCAACTAACGCTCCATCGAGAGTTTTGGTTCGATTTTGATGGAAGGGGTGTTACCGTTCGGGATAAAATTCAAGGACAAATGACACAGGGATGGCGTTTGGAAATTCCGCAGTCCATGACTATTGGAAGAGTCAGTATTGATGGTAACGATCAACTCATCACACAATTGTCCACATCCCAGCAAAAGGGAGTTGAAGTTCGAAGCGGAAATCTTAACCTCATTGCGGAAAGTAGGTTGGAACAAAAAGTATCACGACTCCCTGCTGTGAGTTGGAATCAGGACTTTCAAAAAGTCAGTGCCCAGTTACATTTTCCTCCTGGCTGGAGGATCTGGGATGCTTCAGGAATGGATCAAATTCAAACAACGTGGCTTAAACAATGGACTTTGCTTGATTTGTTTGTGGTGTTTATTATTTCTTTTTCCGTTGTTCGTATCTGGGGAAAACGGGGAGGAGCTTTGGCGTTATCAACGCTGGTACTGATCTACCATGAACCTGTTTCTCCAAGTTGGATTTTTCTGAATATCCTCATTGCGGTGGGATTGCTACAAGTCTTACCTCCGGGACGAATTCGCAAAATCATAAGCTCTTACAAACTGCTTAGCCTGTTAGCGCTATTGCTGGTGTCCATTCCCTTCATGATTCAGCAAGTCCGTAATGGTCTGTATCCACAACTCGAAAAACCTTGGCAACAAATCAATGTTGAAGCGCCTCAAAGTAACCTTTATCAGGCAGCACAACGGACGGATGGGATGGGACAACCCAGTTCTCGTGCGGAAGAAAAACTCATGCAGGAACGTGAATCCGCCTTGGATTATCAGCTTAAAAATAACCGCTTCAAAAGAGAGGCTGAGGCTTCACCTTATAAAGCCCCAGCCTCTCCAACGGTAGACAAACTTCTTCAGCATGATCCCAACGCCATCATTCAAACAGGGCCAGGAGTTCCCTTGTGGACATGGGAACAGGTCTTCATCAACTGGAATGGACCTGTCGCCTCTACCCAAGAAATCTCATTGTTATTGACCTCACCTCGAGTGAATTTGTTTTTATCATTTTTGAGAGTGCTCCTGCTGGCGTCATTGATCCTTTGTGTGCTGGATATACGGATTACCAAGGAAAAAAAGATTCAATTTCCTGATTCAAACTCCCCTTTATGGGGGTTGGTGCTGTTACTACTCATCGGATTATCACCAACTCCCACACAGGCAGATTTTCCTTCTTCTTCACTGTTGGATGAATTAAGAACACGATTAATCAAACCGCCTGAATGTCTTCCTGAATGTGCTTCCATTGCAAAACTTAAATTAATGCTTTCCGAAGAAATGCTGATGGGTCGAATGGAAATTCATGCGGCAGACAACGTAGCCATTCCATTACCAGGCATGGCTTCAAATTGGCTGCCGCAAACCGTATTATTGGATGGAAAGGAGGCCGAGGGATTAATGCGTACCGCAGAGGGACAACTCAGTTTGTATGTTCCGAAAGGAATCCATCAAGTGATTTTTAAAGGGGTAATTCCTTCACAAACCAAGGTTCAATTGGCACTCCCTCTAATCCCTCACTGGACTGAGATTGAGGCCCCAGACTGGGAAGTTGAAGGACTACACACTGATGGCAAAGCCGATCGGGAATTAGAGTTAAAACGAAGGCTCAAAATCCCGATTCCCGCAGAGATGCAGGTCTTTAAGCTTCAAGCCTTCCCTCCGTTTTTACAAATACAGAGAACCTTATTACTAGGCCTAACCTGGACCTTGGAAACGCGCGTTCAAAGAGTCAGCCCTACTGGAAGCTCAGTTCTCTTGGAATATCCGTTGATGCCAGGTGAAGCGGTTACGAGTCCCAGCATTCAAGTAAAACAGAATCAAGTTCAGATAAAGCTGGGACCTGATGAACAGGTTTTGACTTGGAACTCTGTGATCGAACCTCAATCCACACTGCAATTAAAAGCTGCTGATTCCAGTGTTTGGACCGAAATTTGGAAAATTCACACCAGTCCCATATGGCACGTTGAAGCGGAGGGAATCCCTGTTATTCAGCATCAGAGCCCACAAGGACATTGGATTCCCGAATGGCGTCCATGGCCTGGAGAACAAGTTCTGCTGACACTAAACAAGCCCCAAGGGATTTCCGGACAAAATATGACCTTAGACTACAGCCTCCTGAAAGTCACGCCCGGAACAAGAGCGACTGAAAATCAACTTAAATTTACCTTGAGAAGTAGTCAAGGAGCTCAGCGTCGGATTCAACTTCCTGCCAACAGCCAACTTCAAAGCATTCACATTAATGGGAAAGCTCAACCTATTCGTATTGAACTGGGAAATTTAACACTACCTATTGTTCCTGGCAAACAAGAAATAGAAATGGTCTGGAGAGAAAACACAGAGTTTCCTTTTATTTTTAGAACACCTCTCGTCGATTTAGGAGTGCAAACCGTTAACGCAGCCTTGCAGATTCAAATGCCACAAGACCGTTGGACTTTATTTGTCGGAGGTCCTCAACTCGGTCCTGCTGTGCTGATATGGGGGGTATTGCTGGTTATTCTACTCCTGGCCTTTGCTCTTGGAAGAATTCATCTAACCCCTCTGAAAACAAGGCATTGGATCCTTTTAGCCATAGGATTGACCCCGATTTCAGTTGAAATCTCCCTCGTTGTTGCCGTGTGGTTGATAGCCTTAGGATGGAGGCAAAAGCTAGCTAAAGAAACCTCCGTTTTCTCTTTCAACATGGTCCAATTGGGTTTGGGAATACTTACCTTTTTCGCCTTAACAAGCATGCTTTATGTCATTCAACAAGGGCTTCTAGGCCATCCGGAAATGCAAATCCAAGGTAATGGTTCCACCGGTTCTGTACTTCGTTGGTATCAAGATCGAACTGATGAATTTCTTCCTCAAGCCTGGGTAGTTTCTGTGCCTCTGCCCCTTTATCGAATCAGCATGCTGCTTTGGGCGCTTTGGCTATCCTCAAGCCTTTTGAAGTGGTTACGATGGGGATGGGATTGTTACAGCACCAACGGATTGTTGAAACGCAAAACGAAAAATATTCCAGACAATCTTTCCGTGCGTCAAAAACCCAAACCTCCAACTGAAGAAGTCTTACAAGAGGATTCCGAAAAAGCCTCCTCAAACGATTCAGTAGGACCTCAAAATGAGAATTGAGAAACAAGCACGAATGGCACCTAAGTGATGAGAAAACCGTTTGATTTGATGGCACCTTTCAAAAACCGGAAAAACTTCTTAAGTTCCTGACATTGCAGTACATGCGGCTCCGCATACGGCGGTTTGAAGAAATCATCGCACTGTCGCGGGATAGTGCCCCTTGAGCCAAAGTTGTCTGATAGAAACAAGTCCCTGTTTTTGGAGATAGAGAGGGGTCAGTCCCCTATTGGTTGAAAGAGTCTTGGAGCGTTTCCAATCCCCAATTTAGAGGTTAAACCGAACTTCTTGGTTGATTTGCTAAAAATAACATAACCTACTGTAATTAAAAATCTAATTTTAAATATTAAGACCATTAAGACTCGTTCTAGTACTGAAAGTATTGGAACGTAATACTTCAAAGAAATTCATTTCAATCTATGAAAAATTTATGTAACATCGCCTCGTTTTGTCAGGACTCACATACAAAAAGAGTTGTTTCTCGCACAGTTTCATAAAAAAAATGAAAAACTCTTGAGCTAACCTTTTCAAAAGACTAAACTGACGCCCATGAAAGTCCCCGCCTTCTTGAAACAATTCTGGGAATGATGATGTGGACCCCTTGGAAAACAACAGTAGGGGCTCAGAAAGTGAGCGGAAAAAAGGCATAGAATCCGATTCAAACGATGTTGAAGCTTAAAGCTTAAGGAGAAAAATAATGGCATCAAAATCCAAAACAACAAAAATGAATTCCAGATTGCAGGAAACGCCGATTGCCGTAGTCGGGATGGCGAGCGTGTTTCCACAGTCTAAAAACTTGAAAGAATATTGGGATAACATCATTAGGGGCATCAACTGTATCACCGATGTTCCGCCTTCCCGATGGAATATTGATGACTATTATGATCCTGATCCGAATGTTCCGGACAAAACGTACTGTAAGCGGGGAGGATTTATCCCCGATATTGATTTCAACCCTATGGAATTTGGGCTTCCGCCCAACATTCTTGAGGTCACGGATGTCTCCCAACTCCTTGCCTTGGGAGTGGCGAAGTCGGTTTTGGATGATGCGGGTTATGGAAACCCTGAAACCTACGATCGTGATCGGATTGGAATCACGCTGGGAATTGGCGGCGGTCAAAAGTTAATCACGCCTTTAACCACACGCTTGCAATACCCTGTTCTCGATAAAGTCCTCAAAAGTGTTGGGATTGTGGCTCAAGACCGGATCAAGATTATTGATAAATTCAAAAACGGGTTCATCCGCTGGGAAGAAAATTCATTCCCGGGAATGTTGGGTAATGTGATTGCGGGCAGGATTGCAAACCGTTTGGACTTGGGCGGAATCAATTGCGTTTTGGACGCGGCCTGTGCGGCGTCACTGGCTGCCATCAAGATGGCGGTGAGCGAATTGTTGGAATACCGCAGTGATATGATGATTTCTGGGGGTGTGGATACGGATAACTCGATTTTCATGTACATGTCTTTCAGTAAAACGCCGGCCTTTACCACGAACGAAAATATTGAGCCTTTTGACGAAAACTCCAAAGGGATGATGGTTGGCGAAGGACTCGGCATGATACTGCTCAAACGTTTGGAAGATGCTGAGCGTGAACAGGACCACATCTACGCGGTAATTCGGGGTATTGGGGATTCGAGTGATGGCAAATTTAAAAGTATTTATGCGCCTCGTCCTTCGGGGCAAGCCAAAGCCTTGACACGAGCCTACGCTGACGCTGGTTTTGAACCCGCTTCAGTAGGTTTGATTGAAGCTCATGGGACCGGAACCGCGGCGGGAGATTTGGCTGAATTTCAAGGACTGAATGAGGTTTTTGGAAAAGATAACGCGCAAAAGCAACATATCGCGCTCGGAACCGTAAAATCTCAAATTGGGCATACCAAGGCAACGGCAGGGACGGCTGGTTTCATCAAGACGGCTTTGGCCTTGCACCATAAAGTCTTGCCGCCTACCATCAATATCAAAAATCCTAACCCCAAATTGGAGATTGAAAATACGCCTTTTTACCTCAATACCGTTTCACGCCCCTGGCTTCGGGAAGAAGGGGCTCCGCCTCGACGTGCGGGAGTCAGCGCGTTTGGTTTTGGGGGAACCAATTTCCATTTTGTCTTAGAAGAATATGAGAAAGCATCGACTGAAAAGTATCGCATGCATACAGTGCCTCAAACTTTTATTTTTTCAGCGACAGCTCCAGAAAAATTGATCACCCGGTGTGAAGACGTTCTGAAACGGCTGGAATCCGATGAAGGCACGATTCACTATCAAGAATACGCACACGCTGCGAAAACCGCCCAAATTCCTCAAACTGAGGCACGAATTGGATGGGTTGCGGGTTCTCTTGAAAACGCGGTTGAATTGCTTCAGGCGGGCATTAAAAAACTCTACAGTCAAAAAGACGCGGAGTCTTGGGATCTGCCACAAGGTATTTATTACCGCAGGCAGGGCATGGAAACTCAGGGAAAAATAGCGGCCCTGTTTTCCGGCCAGGGATCGCAGTATGTTGAAATGGGCAAAGAACTCGCCTTAAACTTTCCTGTCATGAGAGATGTTTTTTCGAAAATCGATCAGCTTTTTACCAAGGATGGCAGGTCGGCGCTTTCAAGCAAAGTTTATCCTGTTCCCGTTTTTAACCAGGAAGCGAAAAACGCGCAACAGGAGGATCTCCAACAGACAGAGTATGCCCAGCCTGCCATTGGAATGATGAGCATGGGACTCCTGAATGCGTTAAAAGTTGCCGGATTTCAACCTGATTTTGCCGCGGGACACAGTTTTGGAGAGTTGACCGCGTTATGGGCCGGAGGTGTTTTAAGTGATGAAGATTATCAAATTTTGGCAAAAGCACGGGGTAAAGCCATGGCCGCGCCTGATGAGCCTGACTTTGAAGCCGGCACGATGTTAGCGGTTGTGGGAAAAGTTGAGAATCTGGCCAAAGACCTTGAACCGTATCCCCAGGTTGTGATCGCCAATTTCAACTCTAAAAAACAAGTGGTGGTCGCAGGGTCAAAGGCGGATATTGCCGCGGTTCATCAGGCCTTGCAGAAAAACTATAATGTGGTCGCCTTACCGGTCTCCGCAGCCTTTCATACACCGCTGGTCGGGCACGCGCAAAAACCCTTTGCCCAAGCCATACAAAAAGCCAAATTTCAAAGCCCCAAGATTCCTGTTTACTCTAACAGTCTGGCAAAACCTTATCCTGAAGATCCCCGAGAAATTCAAAAACGCCTTCAAAGTCACATCCTTGAATCCGTCAAATTCGATGAAGAAATTGAGCGGATGTTCGAGGCTGGGGCGCAGATATTTATTGAGTTTGGACCCAAAAATATTTTAACCAAGCTGGTTGACAGCATTTTGGAGGATCAACCTCATGTGGCGATTGCATTGAATAGTAATGCCAAGAAAGATAGTGATCTTCAATTGCGGCAAGCGGTTGCTCAGCTAAAAGTGCTTGGGGTGCCTTTGGGAGATATTGATCCTTATGATGCGGAAATACCTGTGTTGATCTCCAAGCCCAGTTCTGTGAATGTGAAACTTAATGGCGCGAACTATGTCAGTCCTCAAACGAAAAAAGCGTTTAACGACTCACTTACGGCGGGAGATCCCTTGACGTTGCCTCAGTCTGCGAAAATTGAAGCGCCAATGGCTGCTGTCCAAACAGTTCAACCCTCAGGACCGTCCGTCATAAAACAGACTGCGGTTGCAGCGCCGAAACCTGTTGCGCTTCAAGCAACACCACCGGAAAAAACCTTAAAGCCTGAATCGTCGTCCCTACAACCTTTGGAAAATATGAAAAAAACAACCGGAACTCCAAGCGTACCAACCCAAGTTTCTGATCCTGTTTATCAAGGTGCGAATCAACAGCTCATTGAAAGTATTGATCAGAGTATCACACAGTTTTACAAACTGCAGGAAGAGACACTGAAGGTTCATCAACAATATCTTGACGTACCTAAAGAATATTCGAAAACCTTTTCTCAGTTAATGCAACAACAAATATCACTGTTGAATACTCATCCCAACCTTGAGTTTCCGGAGAGCATTGATCGTAGTATGACGATGTATCATCAGCATCAGGGAGATACCCTGAAGATGCATGAACAATATCTCAGAAACCAATCAGAGCATTCTAAAACCGTTTTAGAATTTGTGACGAGGCAATACTCTCAGTTTTCCACTACAGTGGGTGTGACTCCTCAGGCTCAAGCGCCCAAAGTGATTCAGACTCCACAACCTCAGGTGCCTCAGATCACACAACAGGCCGCACCTATACCTTCACCTGAACCACGAGTAGAGACAAAAGCCAAAGTTGAAGTTCCCAAAGCGGAAACTCCGAAACCCAAAGCTACGCCTCACAAAATAGTGCCAGCACCCTTGGTCAAACCAACAGTACCCGTTGCCGTTGCGCCTTCTGTTTCTTTTGAGAGACTCACGCAAGCGATGTTGAGTGTGGTCAGCGAGAAGACAGGCTATCCTACAGAAATGTTGGAACTCAACATGGATATGGAAGCGGATTTGGGGATTGATTCGATCAAACGGGTAGAAATTCTGGGAACCGTACAGGATCAATTTTCTGAACTTCCTGAGATCAACCCTGAAGACTTGGCCGAGTTACGGACGTTAGGTCAAATTGTGGATCGTATGACTTCCTTTCTGCAAAGTCCTGTTTCTGCTCCTTCAACATCAACTTCCGCGAAACCTGTAGCGGCTCCGGTTGCGGTTGTTTCTGGTCCTTCTGTTGAAACATTAACCCAAGCGATGTTAACCGTTGTTTCCGAAAAAACCGGATACCCCACGGAAATGTTGGAGTTGGGGATGGATATGGAAGCGGATTTGGGGATTGATTCCATCAAGCGTGTGGAAATCCTGGGAACCGTACAGGACCAATTTCCAGAACTCCCTGAGATCAACCCCGAAGATTTGGCGGAGTTGCGAACTTTAGGTCAAATTGTCGATCGTATGACCCGGAGTCTTCCGGCTGTGACACCTGCGACGTCTGCTCCAGTAGCTGTACCTGCTGCGAGTGGACTTAGTGTTCAGGTTTTAACCAAGGCGATGCTGACCGTTGTTTCAGAGAAAACCGGATATCCGACAGAGATGTTGGAGTTGGGGATGGATATGGAAGCGGATTTGGGTATTGATTCGATCAAGCGTGTGGAAATTCTGGGAACCGTACAAGATCAGTTTCCAAAACTTCCTGAGATCAACCCCGAAGATTTGACAGAGTTACGAACGCTGGGGCAAATTGTGGATCGTATGACCCGGGATATTCAAGCGGTGCCTTCCGCGCCTTCCGCAACGTTGATACCGGTCGCCTCTGTTGAAGTGGTAGCGCCTGCAAGTCACGTTAATATTCAATCCATAACGAAGGTGATGTTGAGTGTGGTTTCAGATAAAACAGGTTACCCGGTGGAAATGTTGGAACTGGGGATGGATCTGGAAGCTGACCTGGGGATTGACTCGATCAAACGAGTTGAAATTCTGGGAACTGTACAAGATCAATTTCCTAAGCTTCCTGAAATCAAACCTGAAGAATTAGCGGAATTGCGAACTTTGGGACAGATCATTGAGTACCTGGGAGCCTCTACCGGAGCAGCGTCTGTTGAAGTTGCGTTGCCCCTGGTTTCTGAAAAAACAGTGAGTTTGACAGGAGGAGCCCCCCGCAGTATTGCCAGGCTCAAATTCATACCGGCACCCGACGAACTCCAGGTAACCTGGCCTGAGGGCAGCGTTTGTCTCATTACAGATGATGGGACATCCACCACTACAGAATTGGCAAAAGCAATTTATGAGAAAACAAGAAAAGTTGTGGTTTTGAGCTATCCTCAAGCTGTGGTTCCAAAGCAACTGAAGTTATTGAAAGAGATCCCAAGAGTGGTCTTGGAAGACTTGAGCGAAGAGCATTTGCGGGAAACCCTGAAGACCCTCATCGCGGCTCACGGTGAAATTGGCACCTTGATTCATTTACAACCCACAGCAAAATCCAGTTATAAAGGAAAACTGCTGTTTGACGAAAAATCATCACAGGTTTTGCAACATGTATTTTTGATGGCAAAACATTTACAACCTTCCTTAACCAAGACCTCACCTGAAGGACGCCGTATGTTTATGACGGTTGCCCAACTGGATGGTGCGTTAGGCTATGGGAATGGAGAGTACAGTGTGGTGGATGGCGGGTTGTTCGGATTGACAAAAACCATAAATCTTGAATGGCACTCTGTCTTTTGCCGTGCCCTTGACTTGAGTTCCGAGTTGAGTACTAAAAAAATGGTGAGTTGTATTCTTGCTGAGATGACCGATGTGGATACCCGCCTTGTAGAAGTCGGCTATGGCTTACAAGGCCGGTCAACATTGATTACGGAAAGCGTGGATGACCGTGCAGTGGTTCAGCCTGGAGATCACATTGATTCCAGTTCTGTGTTTCTGGTCAGTGGCGGCGCAAAGGGCGTAACCGCCAATTGCGTGATCAAACTGGCGGAAAAGCACCACTGTAAATTCATTCTTCTGGGACGTTCCCAATATTCGGAACAAGACCCTGCCTGGGCACTGAATTGCACGGATGACGCCAGTTTACAAAAACAGGCGATGGCTGAATTGAAAGCTCAAGAGGATAAACCGACTCCTGTGAAGATCAAAGAATTTTTGGCTCCAATTCACTCCAATCGTATGATTCGTGCGACCTTGAACGCAATCCGGCAAGTTGGAGGAACGGTTGAGTATCTGGGTGTGGATGTAACGGATGGCGAGGCTTTGCAGAAAGCGTTACTGCCTTTGGCGGAAACCCTTGGCGAAATAACCGGCATCATTCATGGCGCTGGCGTTTTGGCGGATAAGGTGATTGAAAAGAAAACACTGCAAGATTACAACAGTGTTTATTCAACCAAGATTAAAGGGTTGGAATCCTTGCTGAATGCCGTGAATAGCAAAAAACTGAAGCAATTGATTTTCTTTTCCTCAGCCTCAGGATTCTTTGGTAATGCGGCACAGTCCGATTATGCCTTGGCTAACGATATTCTCAACAAAACCGCGTTGCTCTACAAGCAGACGCATCCTCAGTGCCATGTCATTTCTTTTAACTGGGGCCCTTGGGATGGCGGTATGGTGACTCCCGAATTAAAGCGGATGTTTGAACAGCGCAATGTCTCTGTGATTCCTTTGGACGCGGGAGCCGAGTTGTTTGTTCAGGAGACCTCTTCCGCAAACAATGAGCATCCTCAGCTTTTGGTGGGAAGTACCATGTTGCCCGATCCGGACAAGCCCGATCCCAAGTTAAAAAAAAATCGTCTGACGCGTAAGTTAACCATCGATGCCAATCCTTTCCTTAAGGATCATTTAATTGGAGGAAATGAAGTCCTGCCAACGGTATGTGTGACGGCATGGATGGCTAATACCTGCGAACAGCTCTATCCCGGGTACACCTACTTCAGTTGTGCTGATTACAAAATGTTGAAAGGAATCGTCTTTGATCAGACCTTGGCCAGTGAGTACACCATGGATCTCAGAGAGCTCAACAAATCGGAAGCAGAGATCGAGTTTGAAATCTATATTTGGCATCAGCAACAGAACAAACAGGCTTACAACTATAGCGCCCGGATTAAGCTTTTAAAAAAGCTGCCTCCCGCGCCCGTTTATCAAAATTTTGATAAAACAGAAAAAGAGCCTGTAGCAGGTTCAGTTTTTTATGAGAATGGAACATTGTTTCATGGTCCCCGGTTTAAAGCCATTAAGCGTATTTTGAACATCAGTCCTGAAAAGCTGACCATGGAATGTATCGCACTGGATATCAGTGAACAGGATCAGGGGCAGTTTCCTGTTCAAACGTTTCATCCCTATGCTTCCGATGTTCAATTCCAGGGGATGTTGATTTGGGTTCGCCAATATCATCAAGCCGGCAGCCTTCCCTCCCGGGCAAAAAAAGGAGAACAATATCGTCCGATCACGCCTGGACAGACGATTTATGTTTCTTTGGATATTAAACGCAGCTCCTCGACGATTATGGTTGCGGATATCATTGTGCATGATGAAAATGGGCTCATGTATTCACAAGTCTTAAACGCGGAAGTGACTGTCAGCAAGCAACTTAACGCACTGTTTGTTGCCGCATAAACATTGACTTCAGCATCACTTGCAGAAAAACATGAAAAAATCGATGGCAATCATAGGCATGGAAGCCGTCTTCGGATCTTACGAAGGGCTTCAGGCCTTTGAGTGTGGTATCTACGACAGTCTCCAGCATTTTATTCCGTTCCCTTCATTCAGGCTTCATACCACCGAACCTGTTGATGATTCTGAGGCTCAGGGTTCCTATCTTTCTTTGTCCTTAAAGGAAAGGATTGAGGGGGTGGAGTTGTTCAGTCAAACCATTAATGCGGCGCTCAAAGACGCGAACCTTAAAAATCCCCGTTGGGAAAATATGGCATTGTTGACAGTGTCCAATATAGATCTGTCGGCACTGCCTTTAACCCCCAAGGTCTTTTCGAAGGAAGTTTCGACATTCACGGCCTTGCAGCATGCGGAACGGTTACTGGCCAAGAGCGATGTCGAAGCGGTTGTGATCGGTGCGGTGTATCTTGTTGAGGCGCCTCAACCGCCTTATTACCAACGAAACACGGATGCTTCCGCTCCCAGAAAACATAAAATGGGCCTGGATTTGGAAATGCAGGAAATGTGTATTGGTGAAGGTGCCGGGGCTGTCGTTGTTAAACTGCAGGATCAAGCACAACAGAAACACCGCATCTATTGTGTGATTGAAGCGGTTCATGTTGAGGGGTATCAAAACACGCCAAAGTCGTTTTTGAATATTGAGAAAGTGGCATCGACGTGTCGGCAAGCCTATGAATCTTTGAATATTGTGCCCTCAGATATTGGTTACATCGAGGTCTCGAGTCATGGCATCAAGGAAGAAGACCAGACTGAAATTCTGGGGCTCTCGGAAGTTTATGGAGATGCCTCAGAAAAAATGACCTGTGCGCTTGGAAGCGTCAAGGCCAATATAGGACATACCCTAAACACTGCGGAAATGGCCAGTCTGATAAAAGTGTCCCTTTGTTTGTATCACCGTTTCCTGCCTGGTGTTCCACAGTGGGCAGGACCCAGAGATCCTGAAATTTGGAAAGCGACTCCGTTTTATGTTCCTGCGGAGTCCAGAACTTGGTATGTGAACGCGCAAACACCCAGGCGAATTGCCGCGTTGAATACGATCAAAGCGAGCGGTGTTGTGGGACATGTTGTCGTTTCTGAAGATTCTCAGAGGACAAGTTCCATGAATCATTACCTTGCGGAAATGGCTTTTTCCTGCCTTCCTATTGCTGGAGATGATTCAGCACAAATCAGCGCCCAACTGACTCAACTCAAGCAACGTCTGGAGAGTCGTTCTTCACTGAAACTTGTAATCCAGGAAGCTTTTTCAAAGTACCAGAAACACGCAAAAGCGCCTTATACCTTGGCCTTGGTCGGAGAAACACAGCAGGAACTATTGAAAGAAATCCAGTTCATGCTCAAAGGGATCGATCTGGCGTTTGAAAAAAAAGCCGAATGGAAAACTCCACGAGGCAGTTATTTTACGGCAAATCCACTCTCCGCAAAAGGGAAGATCGCCTTTGTCTATCCTGGTGTGGGAAGCGCGTATATCGGATTGGGACAGGATTTGTTTCACATGTGTCCTCCGATTTATGATGCTTTTTCAAAATTGACCCCTGACGTTGGTGGATTGCTTAAAGAACAGATTTTATATCCCCGCACACGAAGGCCTCTTACCGAAGAGGAGGTTAAAGCCTTGGGACATCAACTTCGCCGTAATATTGCTTCCATCAGTGAATGTGGGATCGGTTTTTCGGTGTTATACACCTTGATGCTGAGGGAGTGTTTTGGCCTTAAACCCCATTCCGCGTTTGGCTACAGTATGGGCGAAGCCGGTATGTTGACCTCTTTGGGCGCATGGGTGAATCCAGGGCAATTGAGCCATAAGCTCAAAGTTTCTCCGACGTTTACGGATCGTCTGAGTGGTTCTTTAGAGGCGGTGCGGGAACATTGGAATCTTAACGGTCCTCAGGTCCCTGCCCCTAAACTTTGGGAGTGTTTCACGGTGCAGACTTCACCCCAGCACGTTTTGGACTCCATCAAGGGGGAAGCTCGGGTCTATATGACGCTGATTAACACGCCGAATGAAGTGGTGATCGCCGGTGATCCCCAGCAATGTCTCACGGTGATTGAAAGACTGCAATGCAAGCATTTTCCTTTGCGTTTGCCTCTCGCGATTCACTGCGGCCCCACTCATCTAGAATACCAGCGATTGGTGGATCTCTATTCACTTCCGGTCTTTCCCAAACCGGATATTAAATTTTATTCCTCTTCCTGTTACCAGCCGATTCCCTTTAGCAGTCATGCGATTGCGCATAGCATTGCCAAAGCCTTTTGTGATCCAGTGGATTTTCCCCGTTTAATCCACCATCTTTATCACGATGAACATCGAATATTCATTGAAATGGGAGCGGGTCAAAATTGTTGTAATTGGATTGACGAAGTGCTCAAAGACAAAGAACACATTGCCATTCCGATGAATGTCAAAGGACAGAAAGATCAAAGCACCCTGGTCAGGACACTGGCAAAATTGTTAAGTCATCGTGTGCCGGTAAACCTGGAACCTTTGTACTCATAACTCAAATCGAAGAATTTGTTTGGGACGCTTTTCCCAGACGAGATACTTGAAGGATATAGCATGGAAAAAATCGCGGTTATAGGCGTCTCCTCTCTTTTCCCTGGTGCTCAGAACGCTGCTGAATTTTGGAATAATCTGCTGGAAAAAAAGGACTCAAGGACTGAAGCGACAGCGAAACAGATGGGGGTGGATGCCCGTCGGTTTTATGACCAGCGTAAAGGGATTCTTGACAAATATTACTGTCTGAAAGGCGGATACATCAATGACTTTCAGATGGACCCTACCGGTTTTGAAATTGCGCCGGAAACCATCGAAGCTCTGGATGAGGTGTTTCAATGGTCCCTTTATGTCGCCAAGGAAGCCCTGAAGGATAGTGGGTATCTGGGAAAATCAGAGCTATTGAAGCATTGCGGTGTGATTCTGGGAAACCTGTCCTTTCCAACCAAATCGTCCAATCAGCTTTTTATTCCGTTATATCATCAAACGATTGAGTTGATGTTACAGAAATTGCTCAATAATCCAAATCTGAAACTTCCTCCTTATAGTCCTCTAAAGCCAAGCGCATTGGAAAACGCCATGATTTCCGGTTATCCTTCCGCGGTAATCGCGAAGGCCTTATCCTTGAAAGGCGTGCATTTTTCCCTAGATGCGGCTTGTGCGTCCTCATTGTATTCTGTAAAACTCGCCTGCGATTATTTGTCCTCTTACAAAATGGATATGATGTTAGCGGGTGCGGTCAGTGCGGCGGATCCCTTTTTTGTGAATATGGGCTTTTCCATTTTCCAGGCCTATCCTGAAACGGCGGAAAGTCTCCCGTTGGATACCCGGTCCAAAGGCTTATTTGCGGGTGAAGGCGCGGGGATGTTTGTTCTTAAGCGTTATAAGGACGCGCTAAGGGATCAAGACAGGATTTATGCGACCATTATCGGTGGTGGTTTGTCCAATGATGGTAAAGGTCAATTTGTGCTAAGTCCCAATCCCAAAGGGCAGGCCATTGCTTTTGAAAAAGCCTATGCGGATGCGGGGGTTGAGCCGAGCACCGTGGATTATCTGGAGTGCCATGCGACAGGAACCCCTTTAGGTGACAAAGTGGAACTGGGTTCTATCGATAAATTTTTTGGAAAGCATCAAGCCTCTCCTTTGATTGGCTCCGTTAAGTCCAATTTAGGACATTTACTGACGGCGGCAGGAATGCCGGGAATGCTCAAAGCGATACAAAGCATGCAACATGGGATCATTCCTCCAACCATCAATGTACAAACGCCTACGACGTCACCCAATCGGGTTATTACCCCACAGCAAATCCCTGTGGAAACGAGATCCTGGCCTCATGATCGTCCTATACGGCGGGCTGGCGTGAGTGCCTTTGGTTTTGGTGGATGCAATGCCCATTTAGTCTTTGAAAAAGATACAGCCGACCTGCAGAAAAATTCTCAGGAAGTGCTTCAAAAACCAAAAAATAAAACCTTTACGCCCATGGCCATTGTCGGCATGGAGAGTCACTTTGGTTCTTGCGAAGGCGTTAAGCAACTCCATCACACGATTTACGACGGTTCTCAGCATTTTGTTCCTCTGCCGGCGCAACGGTGGAAAGGGATCGATGGGGTGCAGGATATTTTACGGGCGCATGGTTTTGAAGAGGGGAAAGCGCCTCAAGGAGCCTATATTGAAGCGTTTGAGATTGATTTTCTACGCTACAAGATTCCACCCAATGAAAACGATCAATTGATCTCTCAACAATTATTGATGTTGAAAGTCGCCGATCAGGCCTTGCAGGATTCCCCTGTAGCGGAAGGTGGAAACGTCGCTGTTTTGATTGCCATGGGGACCGAGTTGGCCTTGCATCAATATCGGGGAAGAGCGAATATGTCCTCACAATTTGAGGAAATGTTTCAAAACACCCGACAAACCTGGACTGAAGATGAAGAAGATTTCTTGTTGAGATTGTCACGGGATAGTATTCATAATCCCGCGCAACTGAATCAATATACCAGCTTTATTGGTAATATTATGGCTTCAAGAATTTCCTCCATTTGGGATTTTACAGGGCCGGCCTTTACGATCTCCGCAGAAGAAAACTCCGTCTTCAAAGCGTTGGATGTGGCACAAATGCTTTTGGACAGCAGAGATGTGGATGCTGTTGTTGTTGGAGCTGTTGATTTGGCAGGAGGTTTGGAACATGTACTTTTCCGCAATCAGTTATCGAAAGCGAATACAGGCGTAAACACGCTGGGCTTTGATCGGCAGGCTAATGGCTGGTTAGTCGGCGAAGGCGCGGGCGCGATTGTGTTAAAGCGTCAGGATGACGCGATGCAAGCGGGAGAACGGATTTATGCTTCCCTTAACGCCTTGGGATTTTCACACGGACTCAACGCTGAGTCGTTTGCGAAAGCCTGTCGAAGTGCTCTTGACAGCGCGGGAATTCAACCTTCGGAGGTCGAATATGTAGAAGCCTTCGGCAGTGGAATGGCTCCTGAAGATGAGGCTGAAATTCAAGGGTTGACTCAAGTTTATCAAAAATCAGAGTCCCTACCCTCCTGTGCTTTAGGAAGTATTAAAGCGAATATTGGACACACCTTCACAGCCTCTGGAATTGCGAGTATCATTAAGACCGCGCTTTGTCTTTATCATCGTTTTATTCCTGAAACGCCACAGTGGCACACGCCGAAAGTCTCTCAACAATGGGAAAACAGCGCGTTTTATGTTCCCACAGAATCCAAAACCTGGTTCAGTGAGCCGGATCAAACACGACGGATTGCCGCCGTCAACAGCCTAGGGCAAGATGGAGTATGCTGTCATTTAATCTTATCTAAAGAAATCTCTGCGGAAACTCCCGCGAATTACTATCTTTCTGAACGTCCTGTGACGTTGATTCCGCTTGTGGGAAGTAATCTTTCAGAATTACAAAAAGGTTTAAATAGCGTGGAGCATGAGCTTCAAATAGGGAACTCTCTTCCCCAGCTTGCGGAACAGGCCTATCAAAAAACCAGGCAACAGCCTGAGGCCACCTTAACCCTGGCTCTGGTCGCTCAAAGTCCAGAAGAATTCCAACAGGAAGTTAAAGCGGCACGACAGGGAATTCATGAGGCCTATCAGACAGGCGAGGATTGGACTTCGTTAAGAGGCAGTTACTTTACGCCCAAACCCCTAGGGAAGGAAGGCAAGATCGCGTTTGTGTATCCTGGCGGCTTTACTTCCTATGTCGGTGTTGGACGTGATTTATTTCAATTGTTTCCAGAATTGCACGGTTTCGCTGAGACCCATACTTCACGCTTGAAACAAATGGTTGGAGATACGCATTTGTATCCCAGAAGCATGAGTCGTTTGTCAGAAAGTGAAGTCAACGCGCTCAACTCAAAACTGATCAGCGATCACGCGATTATGATGTTTGAAAGTGGGATCTCATTTTCGGTTTTATACACGGATATCATTCGGAAAATATTTGGGATTGAACCCCAGTTGACTTTGGGTTACAGCATGGGTGAAGTGACCATGATGTATGCTTTAAATGCCTGGAGCAAAACGGATGAGATGAGTGAGATCTTACACACCTCTCCTGTGTTTCGTACTCGTTTGGCCGGACCGATGGAAACCGTGAGGGAAGCGTGGAATATTCCTGCGGATCAAGACCCTGAAAATACCTTCTGGCGGTGTTATACCTTAATCAAACCTGCCTCAGAAATTAGTCCGTTGGTAGCGAAAGAAGAACGAGTGTTTTTGATTTTTATCAACACTCCAGAAGAGGTGGTGATCGCGGGAGATCAGGCCGCGTGTTTAAGAGTCATTGCAGCGGCAGATTGTGATCACTTTCCTGTTCCAATGGGCGATGTCATGCATTGTGAGTTAGTCAAACCTGACTATGAGGCGTTAAAAAATTTGCACCTCAACCCCGTCAATCCGCCCCAAAATATCGATTTTTATTCCGCGGTCGGGTATGCGCCGATCACGATTGACCGTGAAAATATCGCGCACAACATTGCCCAGCTTTATTGCGGGCCTGTTGATTTTAACCGCTTGGTCCAACAAGCTTATGAGGATGGCGCACGAACTTTTATCGAACTTGGACCCCGTGGAAGTTGTACCAGTTGGATCGGGCGAATTTTGAAGGATCAGGAGCATATCGCAGTCGGTATAGATCGTAAAGGAGCCGGTGAAGCTATTTCCATTTTGAGAGCTTTGGCAAAGTTGTACAGTCATCAGATTCCGATGGATTTATCGCCTTTATTTCAACAAACCCCTCCTAAAGAAAGCCAGGGACGCTCCCTGGTCAAAACCGTTCAACTGGGAGGAAAACGCTTGGAAGAAATTCTGCTTGCGGAAGATAATATCAAATATTTTACTTCGTTGCAGCATTCTGCCTCTTCAAATGTTGCCTTTTCAACAGAACGACCAGTCACGCCAATGTTTCACAAGCCCGCGAAAAGCCATGAAAAATCGCAACTTGAAACGAAAGTCAAACGTGAACCCGTTCCGAAGTTAGTAGAAAGGCCTCAAACTCAAAAACCCATTTTCTCAGAGAGTCCCCTCCTTATGGAAAAAGCGCTCAAGGTGACGTCAGCTCAACAAACAGCGACCCCTGGTTCTTTATACCCGTTCAAGAATATTCATTTTCAACAACTGAGTGATAATCTGGCTCAAGTGAGCAACGCGCATTCAGCCTTCTTACAAGGCCGGCAGGAAATGTCTCAACAGGTAGCGGAACTGATTAAGCTTCAAACTCAGTTACTGGCTCAATCCGTGGGAGCCCCTACGTTCTCCTTGAACCTTGCGGCCTTAGCCCCCAAAACGACCTTGTTGGAATCGCCTCCGATGGTTTCTTTCCAAGCCCCTTCACGTCCTGAAGCGGAACGAAAAACAACGGTTTCTTTGAAAGGCCCTTCTGCGGTAGTTATTGAACCATCGACTGTAGCCGCGAAGAGACCTGCTCCTCATCCCGTGACGAAGCCCAAAGAGGTGATTTGGGATGAAGCCGATTTAGTAAGCTTCGCGGAAGGAAATATCGCTGATGTTTTTGGTAAAGAATACGCGGTGATTGACAGTTATCGTCGACGAGTTCGACTGCCGACTACCGATTATCTGCTGGTCAGCAGAGTGACAAAACTCAATGCGAAAACCAATGTATTTGAACCCTGCTCCATTACCACCGAATATGACATTCCTCATCATGCCTGGTATTCGATTGATGGTCAAATTCCCTGGGCTGTTGCCGTTGAATCAGGACAATGTGATTTATTGTTGATCAGTTATTTAGGCATTGATTTCCAATGCAAGGGGGAACGGGTCTATCGTTTGTTAGACTGTACGTTGACCTTTTTGGATCATCTTCCCAAAGAAGGTCAGACACTGCGCTATGATATCAAAATCAATGCCTTTGCCAAAAGTGGCGATGATTTACTTTTCTTCTTCAGCTATGAGTGCTTCGTTGGCGATAAAATGGTCCTGAAGATGGACGGCGGATGCGCTGGCTTTTTTACGGATAAAGCCTTGGCGGAGGGAAAAGGCATTATTGAAACGGAGAGTGAAAAAGCGGAAAAGCGCAAGATCCCCAAACAACACTTTACGCCTCTTCTTCAATGCCAAAAAACCTCGTTTGAAAAAGAAGATCTGCTGCATTTCATTCAGGGAAAACCCTCTGCCTGTTTTGGTCCCAGTTATGATCAAAGAGGCTGTAATTCCTCACTCCGATTTGCCGCGGAAAAGATGCTCATGATCGAACGGATTGTTTCCATTGACACGCAAGGAGGCGCATGGGGTTTGGGAATGGTCATTGCTGAAAAACGTTTGGAACCCGAGCATTGGTACTTTCCCTGCCATTTCAAAGATGATCAGGTCATGGCGGGTTCCTTGATGGCGGAAGGCTGCTGCCAACTCCTACAGTTTTTTGCCCTCTATCTGGGATTGCAAACTCAAACTGAAAACGCCTGCTTTCAACCTATGCTGAATTTGCCTCAAAAAGTTCGTTGCCGTGGACAAGTGCTCCCCCAATCGAATGCTTTGATTTACCGCATGGAAGTCACCGAAATTGGTCTGGATCCCGTCCCTTACGCCAAAGCCAATGTGGACATCATTCTCAACGAGATCATTGTAGTTGATTTCAAGGGAGTTGGCGTTCAAATGGTAGAAATGCGGCCTGGAACAAAAACTCAAAGACCTGAGAAAAACCTTCAGGTTCCAGAAAAAGAACCCCTGTTCAGCAAGTATCATCTGGAGCAATTCGCGACAGGCTCCATTGCCGCCTGTTTTGGACCAGAATTTGCCGTTTATGATGAGCGGCAACCGCCTCGAACCCCGAATGGGGATCTCCAATTAACCGACCGTGTTTGGGAAGTCAAAGGGCAAAGGCATGAATTTAAAAAACCCGCCTCGGTTGTCGCGGAATATGAGGTCCCCGCGGATGTTTGGTTTTTCAAAGAAAACTCGCATCCAAGCCTGATGCCTTATTCCCTGTTGATGGAAATCGCGCTGCAACCCTGTGGCTTTATTTCCGCTTATGTAGGGACCACTCTGATTTATCCTGACACGGATTTCTATTTCAGAAATCTGGATGGACAAGGCCATCTGTTAAAGGAAATGGATCTTCGAGGCAAAACGATTACAATCTTCGCGCAACTCAATTCAACGGTCGCCTCAGGAAGTACCATCATTCAGTCGTTTGAATTTCATTTAAGTCATCAAGGCGAACGGTTCTATGAAGGAACCGCGGTGTTTGGTTATTTTATTAAAGAAATGCTGGTCAATCAATTGGGACTGGATGGAGGCAAATGCCTTCCACCTTGGCATATCGCGGAACAAATACCAGAACCCTCAATCATTACCCTTGATTTGAAAAACAAACCGGACGCGATACAAAAAAGATATTTTGAAGGAACACCCGATAAACCTTATTATCACCTTGCGCGACCACAACTCAATTTCCTGGATGAGGTTAAAATTGTCGAAAATGGAGGCAAAAAACAAAAGGGCTATATTTTTGCTTCCAAAACAGTGGATGTGCATGATTGGTTTTTTCCATTCCATTTTCACCAGGATCCTGTTATGCCTGGATCCTTAGGGGTTGAAGGAATCATGCAAGCGATGCAGGTGTTTGCCCTGCATCAGGATTTGGGCGCGCGTTTTCGATCCCCCAAGTTTCATCAAAACCTGGGAACGATCAAATGGAAATACCGAGGACAAATCATTCCCGCAAATAAAGTGATGACGCTGGATGTGTCCATCACTCAGATTGAGGAAACCCCTGAAAAGGTCAGCCTTACGGCAAATGCCAATTTATATAAAGATGGCTTACGAATTTATGAAATTACAGACCTGGTAGTTTGCCTCGTTGAAGCTTAAGGCAATGAGAAAAAAATGTGGTAGGTCGGGATTACATGCCCGACCCCTGAGTAAGATTCTAACCCGTCAAAAGTGTAAAAGAAAAAATATTGTCAAACCAAGTTTTAAAATCGGTGAGACCATGAAAAACTCACAAGTCACAAACCTGGTAATCCTGCTTCTCCTCATGCTAACGGGGATGCCTTCTTGTTTATGGGACGAAAACTTTGATGATGAACTCACGCCCACGCCAGCCGAGTTGGGCTTTGACATCAGTCCGATCAGCAACAAAACCTCGGAAACCGGAACTTACGCCACGTTTACGGTCAAACTCAAACAAATCCCAACCCATGACGTTGTCCTCCCGGTTTCCAGCAGTAAGCGGACAGAGGGAACGGTTTCCACTTCCCAATTGACCTTCACCGCGGAAAACTGGAATACGCGGCAAAGCGTCACGGTCACCGGCGTGGATGACTCCGTCGCGGATGGAGAAAAACGCTACGCTGTGATTTTGGGAACCGTTGTTACCAGCGACACCAACTATCAGACCATCAATCTTGACGATGTCAAAGTCGTCAATGTGGATGACGATTCACCTGGGTTTACGGTTGGCCCTCTCAGCGGAAAGACCTCAGAAGCCGGACAAACCGCCTCCTTCACGGTTCAGATTCACAGTCAGCCGACCGCGGATGTAATTGTGCCTTTAGCCAGTGATAATCAGGCTGAAGGTATCATTCTCCAAAAGGAACTCCGTTTCACTCCTGACAATTGGGAAACCCCGCAAACAGCGACGGTTCAAGGTGTGGATGACGCCGCCGCGGATGGCAATCAGTTTTATCACATCGTCCTGTCCGCCGCGGTCAGTCAGGATACCGTTTATCAGGGCCTGGACCCTGAGGACCGCCAGGTGGAAAACCTCGATAACGAAACCCCGGGAATCACCATAAGCGCGGTCAGTGGAAATACCAATGAATTTGGAGAAACCGCGACCTTCACGGTGCGCTTGAATGTCGCGCCTTCAGCGGAAGTCACCCTTTCCCTTTCCAGCGGTGATACGACGGAAGTCACAGTCTTTCCGCAAACCCTGATCTTCACTCCGCTGAATTAGAACGCCCCTCAAACCGTCACCCTCACTGGAATCGACGATTCGGAAGATGACGGCAACCAAAGGGTTTCAATTCTTTTGGGGAACGCTGCCAGTCAAGATATGGGCTACCATCAGTTAAGTCTTGAAAGTGTTACCGTGATCAACGAGGACAACGAACTTCCAGGCTTCAGAATCAGCACGATCAGCGGCCTGACTACCGAAAAAGGCGGAACCGCCACCTTTACGCTGCACTTGAACGTCGCCCCAAGTGCTGATGTTGTGATTCCGCTTTCCAGCAGTGACACTACAGAAGGCCTCGTTTCGCTTCAGCAACTTACCTTCACGCCTCAGAACTGGAAGGCTCCGCAAACCGTCACAGTGACGGGCGTGGATGACACTGAAGAAGACGGCAATCAAAACTACAGCATTGTGATGGAAGCGGCGCAAAGTACCGATTCCGCTTACCAGGGCTTAACGCCGGAACCAGTCACGGTCACCAATCTTGATGATGAGGCTTTTGGCTTTATTATCAGCGCCATCAGCGGAGAGACTTCAGAAACAGGCGAGACGGCCACCTTCACAGTCAAACTCCTGCGCGCTCCAACCGCAAACGTTACCTTTCCGCTTTCCGCTTTCCGCTTTCCAGCGGAGACGCCAGTGAAGGCACAGTCAGTCCCGCCAGTTTAACCTTCACTCCTGACAATTGGAACGCGGAACAGCTCGTGACTGTTACGGGTTTGGATGACAATATCGCGGATGGGGATCAAACGTATCCAGTCCTGCTGGGAAAAACCACCTCAGACAATCCCAATTATCATCAATTGGACCCTCAAGACGTGCTGGTGGTGAATCGCGATGATGAAACCACAGGTTTCACGATCAGCGCGCTTCAGGGGCAGACTTCTGAAGCGGGAGAAACCGCCACTTTTACCATCAAACTCAATAGCGAACCGACTGGAGCTGTGGTGCTTGAGGTGGTCAGTTCTGATGCCAGTGAAGGGACAGCGTCACCCGTCAAACTCACCTTTACATCTTCCAACTGGAACGCGAACCAAACCGTCACTGTGACGGGAATGGATGACGAGAGTGCTGATGGCAACCAAAATTACACGATTCTCCTGACCCTCAACTTGGCTGAAACCAAAGACCTTAAAGGATATGGAGACTTGAACCCCCGTGACGTAGCTGTGATCAACACCGATAACGAAACAGCAGGCCTCATCTTCAGCGCGGTTCAAGGGAACACCACCGAAGCTGGAGGAACCGCCACTTTTACGGTCAAACTCCAGAGCAAACCCACCGACAATGTGCTGCTTGAGGTTGCGACAGCGGACTCCACGGAAGGTACCGTTTCTCCCTCTTCCCTGACCTTCACCCTGCACAATTGGAACGCCAATCAGACGATCACCTTGACGGGCGTCAATGATGACGTCACCGATGGCAATCAAAACTATACCATCCAACTCACCATCAATACGGTCGGAACTTTGGATGACAGTGGTTATGCCTTGCTGAATTCTGAGACTGTCACTGCTGCCAATCTTGACGATGACCACCCAGGATTCAACCTCAGCGCCATCAGCGGCAACACCGCTGAAGATGGAACGAGTGCTCTGTTTACCGTCAAACTCACGAGCGAGCCTATGGGCAATGTCGTACTGGACGTGGTCAGTAGTGATTCCACTGAAGGCACGGTTTCAGCCTCAAGTTTAACCTTTACCCCTGACAATTGGAACGCTAACCAAACCATTACCGTGACAGGAGCCAATGATGACATCGCCGATGGTAATCAAGGTTATACGGTGCAACTCTCCATCAACACCAATACCACTACCGATACCAGTGGCTATTTGACCCTCAATCCTGACGATGTCAGTGTGAGCAATACCGATATGGGAGAAACTGCTGGCTTTATCATTTCAACCATCAGCGGCAACACGACTGAGGTTGCAACCACCGCCACCTTCACTGTGAAACTGACCAGTGAGCCTACAGGCAATGTCGTGATCAATGGGCCACGTCAGATACTACCGAGGGCAGCGTTTCACCATCATCTCTGGCCTTCACCTCCATCAACTGGAACGCAAACCAAACGATCACAGTCACAGGCGTCAACGATAACATCGCAGATGGCAATCAAGACTACACGGTTCAACTCACGGTTAATTCAGTAAGTATCGCCGATACCAGCGGTTACGCCTCGTTGAATCCTGATGAAGTTAGTTTGATTAACGCCGATATGGGAGAGATATCTGGATTTTCCATTAGCTCAATCAGCGGCAATACGACTGAAGCAACAGGAACCGCCACCTTCACTGTGAAACTGACCAGTGAGCCTACAGCCAATGTCGTGATTGAGGTGGTTACGTCTGATACAACCGAAGGCACTGTCTCACCATCTTCCTTGACATTTACTCCAACCAACTGGAACGCAAACAAAACGGTCACTGTCACAGGCGTCAATGATGACGTGGCGGATGGTAATCAAAATTATATGGTGCAACTCACCATCAATTCTGGAAACACTATGGATACTAGCGGTTATGCTTCCATGAACCCTGATGATGTTTCATTGACTAATACTGATAATGACTCTCCAGGCTTCATTATCAGTGCGATTAGTGGCAACACTACAGAAGCAATAGAAACCGCCACATTCACTGTGAAGCCCAGTGAGCCTACAGGTAATGTCGTGATTGACATAGTCATGTCCGATACAACTGAAGGCGTTGTTGGGCCTTCCTCAATTACCATCTCCACCTCCAACTGGAACACGGAACAAACAGTGATAGTAACAGGGGTTGATGACGATATTACAGATGGGAATATCAGCTATGGCATTCAGTTGACCATCAACTCAGACTCTAACGAAGACACGAGTGGTTATAAGTCCCTGAATCCTGAAGATGTTAGTGTGATCAATACCATTATGATATTTTGCCCACCAACGCCGCTGTTAGTGTAACTTTCATTGATACAGAGAAAGAAGCGGGTAAAATTTCAGGTGATGTAATCATTACTAAATGTGACCTTCCGGACTGGGTAACAATCCTCCTTTTTTTATGTATGATGTTCTTTTGAACACATCAAAGGAAAGGAGTCATCATGCAATCCCATCAAAAACCCACTTTAGAAGAAGTCCTTCGTCAATTTGAAGCCTGGC
>JBBCAX010000288.1:0-1116 GCA_051382335.1 Deltaproteobacteria bacterium TL4 | reverse complement strand
GAATAAATCGAAGACCTCTTCACAAACGGCTTGATTCATGGATCCAATTCCCCAATCATCAATAATCCAAAGCTGAGCCGCCAGCATTTTCTTGAAGAAGAGATCGAGCTGATTTTTAAGGATTTGCAATTGAATTTGCTGACAAAGATGTTTGGCACTGGAGCAATAAACTCGAAAGCCCGCCGAAAGGGCTTTGGTCGCGATGGCAAGAGCAACATGAGTTTTTCCAGTGCCAGGCTGTCCAAGAAAAAGGGCAACTTCCCGTCTTTTGACAAACTCTAAAGTAATTAATTGCTGTATTTTGTATTGATCAATAGCAGGATTAAAATCAAAATCGAAGCTCTCCAAGCCCTTCACTTCAGGCAATTTGGCTTGTTGAATACGCTTTTGCAAAGCCATTTCTTCCCTGGCATCAATTTCACGCGAAAGCAATTCCGTAATCCATCCTAAAGCCACTCCTTTTTTTTCTTTGGCTAAGATATCGCCTACCTCAATGGCAGCCGTATTGAGTTTGAGCTTTTTAAATTGAGTTTGCAGAATTTGCAGATTCATAAATTTCCTTATTAATTGATAATTTTGGGATAAAAGAGTTCCAGTTGTTCTTGATAAACAGACATGGGACGAACAAAACGCGGGGCTTTGTGAGCTGACTTGGTTCTGGAATCCGGAGAAACACTAGTGCCAGTGGCGTTGATCTCCTTTGCTTCTAAAATATTTTTCACCCCTGAATAACTAATGCTGTCCACTTCCAAGGCTATTTTGCAGGCCTCATTAATCAGCTCAGAGGAATACGTTTTATTTAAGCTCAAAATCCCCCATATCTTACGAAGATTGATGAAACCTCGCTTTTGATTCAGGAGGGTCGCCACTAAACGCTGGACATATTCGCCAATTTTTAAGGCTTCCTGAAGATAATGCTGTTCGTCCTCTAAATTTTTTTGGTGCAGTGGGATCAGGTGGGGTTTGGAGGCTTTTCTTTGGTTAGGATCATGAATGCGAGCATAAATTTCAAGGAATTGTCCTTCATAAAAGATGGATACTTGAGCTTGAGTCGCAAAAATATCAACTGTTTTGCCAACATATGGGGTGCCTACCGCATAATATTTATAATCGAAG
>JBBCAX010000287.1:0-59255 GCA_051382335.1 Deltaproteobacteria bacterium TL4 | reverse complement strand
ACTGAAGATTCCAGAAGAGAACGCACTATCAGAATTTCACTGCTCTTGATCCCTTGCATTCTGGATTGAGCCACGATGACTTCACTCTGATGAGTCCTGGCTGAAACGATTTGTTCTCCAGGGGAGCCTCTCAACGCTTTCCCATCAAGGGCGATCCATTCTCCCGCAGAACCCCTTGTTACATGGATTCCTAAGTGTTCAAAAATGATTTGATTGAGATTTTCCCAATCTACTCTGTCCAGAAGACGAGGAAGATGAGCACGTGAGATACACTTTCGCATCGACCTCTGAGTTATTTCTTGTAACCAAGACCACTTGTTTCTGAGAAACCGATGGATTCCTGAAACGGTAGAAAGCCCCGCCATGATCGCAAGAACGCACCCATACAAGACAAAGACTTGATCATGGCGTTTGCCTCGATTATCCCGAGGATCGGGGAGTTTTTTTAAGGACTCCAATAATTTTAATGCCTTTTCTGGAGATTGAGATTCTTCTGTCATAAGACTCCTTTAGGGTTGGGGTTGAAGTCCTATGATAACTTTCTATCCTTCTGAAACACAATCTTTTTTTTATGAGAAAGCCGTGCCGCAGACCCACCCATACCTGTTCCAATAACAATAACATCCCACTCAGAAGTTGCGTCATTAGCGTTGATTTTTTCCATAACTTTACCGGACCTGAAGGGTCAGCCATCATCACCAGGGCCAAAACGGTGGCTGAAGCTAAATGAGACGAGCATCACATGCCCTGTGTATGTTCCAGGAAAACGATCTTCCAAGACTCCTGTAAACACAACGTTATCTGCGGCATCGGTAGGAGTCTCGGTTTTATCAAAAAGCCAATAGGAAAATCCTGCTGCAAAACGATTGTTTTCGTCATAGACATACTCACCACCACCACCAAATGACTTAATACTGCTGACAGGGATAACAGCGCCAACATATCTAGGATCACTAAGACTGCTGCTTATTTCAACCCCTCCTCTCAATATGTAACGTTCATTCAAATGAAACGCTGCTCCTGCACGATACGTATCCACATCCTGAAGCCTAAGGTCCACAACAATACGATCTGATTGTAATCCGACAGCAGGTAAGATGTTGCTGGGATCTCTCAACCTTGCGTCCAGTTTTTCTACTGAAGAGTAAGCCATTCTCGCATACCCCAATTCCATTTCCAATTTGGGATGTAATTCATCATTTTTCCATCCGATTGCGGCTTCAAAAACCCAAGGAAGTGTAATGGAGGTATCGACTGTTTGATCCTCAATAGCCATGCCTAATCCTCCTGGCATCACAGAAATCTGAGTTCCTGGAACTTTCAGCTTCGCACTGTAATTATCGACTGTTTTAAGTAAAACAGAAAGAAGTGGATTGATGTCAAACTCTCCTTGTATTTCTAGATCATAATTGATTTCACTGTTATAATTTATAGCCCAAAAGATATTTTCATGATTCCCCATATAGGATAAATTCCAGTTATAAGAGACACCTGTTCCAAACAACTCAATCTTTCCATTGGCTTGGATTGGTTTGTCAAGGATCACAGGTAAAAGGAAATCCATTAAAGGGTCAACAATATTCGGTTCTACAAAGGACTTATAAATATCCCCTGTCTTGGCAATGGGGTATTTGTCTTCAACCAGGTAATCCATATAATCATTTACCGCAGTTTTAAGGTGAGGATTGTGTCCGTTGAGGGTAATGCCATTTCTTCTGAATTTCATCACCATAAATTGCAAAGACATTCCAAAGGCGACCGAATGGTTGTCGTTGAGTTTTTTGGCAATAACACCATTCCCACCAGCAATAGCCATTTCCATATTTTGTACTAAATTTTTCCCAACCCAATCTTTGGGCCAACTCACAGGCGCAGCAACGAAGGGCTTCATCGCAAAACCATAAGCCCAGTCATTAAAAACCTGTGCCGCTTGAAACATTGGAGCCGGTCCGACAATCGGCATAGGTTGTCCGTTAATTTCAATCGGTTTTACATCAACCGTATGAACAGGGCCCTCCGCTTTCCAATCGTCTTTAGGATCCCCAAATCCGCCAAACGCCCCCTCCCATGAAAGCTTGAATTCAACAAATGCCGCACCAATGTGAACATGAAGTCCAGGTTGCAATCTCATTAAGCCCGCTGGATTGTTTACCGTCGTACTTGCGTCGGTGGGCATCGTTGCGTTGGCGTTCCCCATAATTAAATGGTTTGTTCCCACTAGCATATAGGCCAGCCCTCCATAGCTTGGTACAGCTATCATCATGTACAATAATAAGCATACTCCATACTTCATCCAGATTTTCATCAACCATCTCCCATAAGGATTATTTGAATTATGTTCGAAGAGCGTTCAATGACCTACTCATTCAAATACTTTGAGTCAAAAGCGTGATATTAGAAGATTATCTTTCATTCCTACATATCTCAGTAGCGTTTTTGGGACAAGTAATCCACATTTTTTTTATTTTTTAATCAAATTATCGGAAACGACTCAGCAACAGTATCTCGTTCTGATATTGGTGAGCGACTCACCCATGGCCCAGGGCTGTTCATTTCTCCTTATTTTGATCGTCAACCGGATGGTAGGCGGGGATTACATGCCCCGCAAACGCCAAATCAACCGGATGGTAGGCGAGGATTACATGCCCCGCAAATGCCAAAAATCGTATTTTTGACGGGCACGTAGTCCCGTCCTACCATAGAACTGAACAGCCCTGACCCATGGCCAAGGAGATCCCTAGACAAATTAGACCCGAGGCTTCACTTGCGGAAAAAAACAACTCACCTGATGATTCGGGGCTACGTGGGTTTGAGGAGGAATGAGTTGACAGGTGTTTTGCTGAACGTTGCATCTTGGTTGAAAGAAACAACCTTTGGGAAGATGGATTGGAGAAGGAGGATCTCCTTCCAGCAATTTTATCCCTTGAGAGCGCTTATTTATACCGGGCATACTGTTTAATAAGGCTTGGGTATAAGGATGCTGAGCCTGAAAAAGAGCTTGGCCTGGTAATTCTTCCACTATTTTACCCAAGTACATCACTAATACCCTATGGCAGAAATGGTTGACAATCGTGAGATCATGAGAGATGAAAATCAGACTGAGCTGATAGCGTTTTTGGAGATCTTGTAATAAATTTAAAATTTGTGCTTGAATCGAAACATCCAGTGCGGAAACAGGTTCATCTGCGATTAAAAGACGGGGTGATGCGGCCAATGCCCGGGCGATTGCAATTCTTTGACGTTGCCCGCCACTAAACTCATGTGGGTATTGAAACTGTGCAGAGGAAGGCAACCCCACTTCATCCAGTAAGCGTTCTATAGTCGCGTGAAGGGGAGCTTCAGGTTGATGAAGATGAATCATTTCCTTCAGTAACTGATGAATTCGCATTTTGGGATTGAGTGAAGAAAAGGGATCTTGAAAAATCATTTGTGTTTGGTGAAAATACTTCCGATTTTCGATACTGAAAATATCTTCTTTTTCAAAACATATTTGCCCTTGAGTTGGTGGGAAAATTTTCATGATCGTTCGTGCCAAGGTAGATTTCCCACAACCGGACTCGCCAACAATACCTAAAATCTCACCTTGATTTAAATCAAAGGTGATGCCATTGAGCACAGAAACCACTCCCTGCTGTCGCATCAAAAGGCCTTTGCGTACCGGGAAATGTTTGTGTAACCCTTGGACTTGAAGTAACGGCGACATAGCTGTTTTTATTTAAATTGTTTGCGCAATTCGCTTTCCAATGTTTCTAGAAAATGAGTATAATCCACTTTTTTCATTTGCTTAACACATGTGTTTTCGTAGGCTTTGCAGATTTCCTGCAGCGTATAATGTTGTCCCAATAAGGGATAACCCCCCTCAGACCAAATTTCAGCATAGTAATCTTGAAAGGATTGCGCATTAACGGCTCGTCGTTTTTTCAAGTAGCGGGAAAACTTCCAAAGAACCCCGGCAATGAAAATAAGAAACAGAATATTTTTCATAGAATGTTTTAAGTGTTATTGATTGAAAAGATGGAGCGGCTTGCGCGTTTTAAGCTTTCCAGAAAATAAGGCCACGAGTTCATCCAGCATGATTAAAGTCAGCCCCCAAATGCGACGATCCTGGTAAAAATAGCATGGAAGTTTCCATTGGACGTAGCCCATTTTCCAATACATTTTTTTGCGGTTTTTAGAGTTTGCCAAGAAACTCAAGGGAACCCAAAGGGTTTCCGCTACTTCATGATTAAGTTGAAAGGAGACGGAATGTGTCATTTGAAATACAAAAGGGGTGACGATCATCATTCCAGGCCATTGATGTGCTCTGGTAAAAACATCCGAAAGCCTTCCCAGATAGGTTGCATGAGTCTTAAGATTCATACCAATTTCTTCTTCAGTTTCCCTGATTGCAGCGTCAAAGGGCATGGCGTCCTCTGGATCAACCCTTCCTCCAGGAAAGGACATGTGTCCTGACCAGGGATCTCCTCTGCGCGTCGCACGTTTCATCAATAAAACACAGGTTTCCCATTCAGGATCATCTTTAAGCAACACGGTCACACTGGATCTTTTTTTCCAAAAACGTCCTTCGAAACGTCTTGAGCGATATTGAATCAGAGTTGCGGATAACTCATCCAAATTCTTGAGGTGAGGCGTAGTCTTTGAAGACAAGGATTGTAATTTCTTTTTTAGGGACACGATGGGCACTAACACAGCAGACTCTTCAAAGATTATAAAAAAATAGGACACCTATGTTCTTCTCATTGAGATCCAAATATTTTGCAAGCTGAATTTAATTTGCCAAGATTATCCTTTATGAGATAAAAAGGAACTAAGGTATCCTTCTCTTTCTTTGGGTAGAATCAAACATGAGTTCACTCTTTCACTTTGAAAACCTATTTCCGTTTGCGATTCCTCCTCTACTCACAATGCTGTCCGCATTGTTTTTAGCGTCTGTTACGATTCAGGCCGGTCGATCTAAACGAGAAAATCAACTGTTTACTATTTTTTGTCTGCTTCAAGGGCTCCATTACCTCAGTGTTACTTTTGAAACCCTATGGACCTCCAAAGTCGTTGCCTTGTATTTTACACGAAGTGTCTTTGTGATCTATGTTTTCATTGTTCCCGTGAGTGTCCACTTCATTCACAGGATTCTGAAGATATCCCGACGCAAGTGGTTAATACCAACTCTTTACGGATGCAGCCTCTTTTTTGCTTTTGTTACGCCAACATCTTATTTTTTCAGTCACTACCAAAACAGTTTCTATGGAATGATTCCTGTCCCCGCAATAGGATATCACCTTTTCTTTACTTTTTCTTTGGTCCATTTAGTTTATGCGATCGGATTGCTGTGGAATCGGTTCAAAACCTCTTCAGACCCTAAAGTTCAACAAATGATCCGATATGTATTGATTGGATTTGTTTTCAATGGGGCCTTAACATTTACCAATGCGTTACCTGTTTTTGGTGTTGCCTTCTATCCCCTAGGGAATTTTGGATTTATTCCCATCGGATTAATGGCTTACGGAATTCTTCAGCATCAATTACTTGATACCACCAAAAGTTGGTTTTCCCAAATAGTGTTTTCTAAAATACTCAAATTTTTCATCTGGAGTCCCTTCCTCTTGGCCTTTCTTTTTTGGTTATTGGCTCCGGGTTCTGTATTTCACCAAGATTTTTTTTATCAACATTTTCTTATCTATTCTTTTCCCCCGTTACTGACAGTCATTGTTTGCTATGCGATGACCTCTTTTTGTTTTACAAAAGGCGTCATCAAAATGGAACACCTCCTTTTTGGCGCCATTTGTTGGTTATGGGGAGGATTAGCGGTAGAAATGCTGCTCACAGGGAACCTTCAAAGCAGTACAATCGCATTGAAAGTCAGTCGAATAAATCATTTTTTCCTGGTCAATCAAACTGCGTTTTCTCTTCACTTCATTTACCGAATTGTCAATCGCCCTTTTCGAAAACTCATCTACTTTAATTATTTATTCGGTTTCTTTTTAATGTTCTGGACTCATACCCACTATTACTTCCAAAATGAAATGTATCGCTATATATGTGGTTTTTTCCCACAAGGAAATTGGTTTTTTTTAGTTTTTTGTGTGAATGCTGGTTTGGTGATGGCTTGGGCAATACGACTACTATTTCAAAACTGGAAAGAAGGACAAGACCCCGATAAAAAGAAACAAATTTATTATATTTTCATTGGGATTGTGATCACAGGATTTTTGAACTTGGGAAATGCACTACCCGCACTGGGAATGGAGATCTATCCTTTGGGGAACTATTCCTTTCTTGCGGTTTTAGTGATGGCCTACGGTATTTTTCGTCACGATGTGCTTTATCTCAATCCTTACACCAAAAAACGTATTTATGCACAACTCGTCAAGATTGTGATCATCACAGGGTACTCCCTCTTAATTCCAATTTCATTTTGGGTATTAAAAGCATATTCATGGCAACACATTTTGAATCGGTTTGTCCCCTATGGTATTCCGCCTTTCACTTCTTTTCTTGCGTGCCTGTTTGTGTCAACGGTTCTTTTACGCCTTGGACAACGACAGAAGGAAGCCTGGATCTTTAATTTGATTTGTATGCTTTATGCCATACTCAATCTGGATATCATGCTCAATGGGATCATTACGGATCCCGAACTGGGCTTACGGCTTAACCGCTGGGATCATTGCTTTTTAGGCTTTTTGTTCGGATTAAGTATGCACCTGTTTTTCCTGATCACAAAGCATCAAAGTCAACGCTGGTTAATTCCTTTCGCCTATGGATTTGCCTTAGTGATGGCACCATTCACTCAAACGTCTTATTATTTCCAAGGAATGTATACCTACTCTTGGGGCTTTTTTGCCAAAAAAGCGTTTCTCTTTGATATCGCGAGTACGTTGTGGGTCTGTGGGAGCATTTATTGTTCTATTTTAATGTATTTCTATTATCGTAAAGCCTCTCAAGTGTATGAAAAACATCGCCTGCTCTATTTAGGGATTGGTTATTTGATGACCTGTATGCTCAATTTAGGAGGCATTCCCGCAGTGCATGGCTATGATTTTTATCCTCCTGGTAATTTTAGTTTTATCCCCATTTTACTCTTCGCGTATGGATTGCTCATTCACAATCAAACGGAATTATTACAAATCATTCGATCCTTTTTTAATGGGTTTGGAGTTATCGGATTTTTAATTCTGACCGCATTGATTCTAAGTACCATAAAAGTCTTCAATGAACCGCCTTTAGGTATTTTCCTAGGGGGAACGATCATGTTAGTGAGTGTGCATGTTTTTTACAGGAGTTGGAACGCAATACTCAATTTGTTTTTTGTTCAGGAAAAAGTAGCCCTCCAACAAACCTTTAATTTCATCATGGAACTGCTTTCACAAGCGTCACGTCATCGGGAATTATATCAGTTTGTCAGCTATTCACTCTTCAGAACCCTTTTTTCCAGTCGCTGTACTCTTTTGCTTCAATCCGCTCCTGAGCAAAGTTTTTCAGGCTGGACTTATCAAAGTTTGCAACCTCATTTCTTTTCCAATGCGGATCCGATCAAGGACAGCGAGCATCCAGCTTTCATTTCAAAAGACAGCACTTTTTTGAACTGGATTGGGCAGGAAAAACAGGGAGTCTATCAAGAAAAAGTTGAGGAATGGATGATCATGCACCCCTCGCTAACTCAGGCAGAGTCCGAACTCATCATCACGGAATGGATTCAACCGATTTTTTATGAAGAACAATTAATCGGGCTATTATTGCTGGGGGCAAAAACAAATAGTTCAGCCTATACAAAAGTAGAACAAGCCTTCTTATACCAATTGACCATGGCCTTGGGGCCCTATATTCAAAACATAAACTTGATTCAAAGTTTGGAATCAAAAGTTCAAGAAAGAACGCATGCCCTCTCCGAAGCGCTGGAAGATTCAAAGCTTAAGGAACAAGAAATCCTGCATATCAACCAATTGGTTCAAGCGGTAAATACGACACTGGACTTGGATGCCGTCATTCGACAACTGATGGTTTTGTTACAGGATATCATTGACTTCAACCAAATTGGAATTTTGTTGATAGATGAGCAAAAACAAGAACTCTATTTATCCAAATACTATGGCAGAGATGTCTCGGAAGAGACCATCAAAAGAGTAGAGAAAATCCGTATGTCGCTTCATGATGAAAACAGTTGGTGTATAAAAACAGTGCTCAACAATGAACCCTGTTATGTTTCTCCAATCACACCAGAGTTGGTTGAGTTTTTTGAAGAACACGATCGTGAACTTCATCAAATTACCTTGTGCCAATCTTATGTGTTTTACCCTTTGGAAATTCAAAATAAAGTAATTGGTGAAGTTATTTTCGGAAACAGCAAGAAGCCTTTTATTTTAACAGACCCTGAGATTCTCAAAATTCAACGTTATATGATACAAATTGCTACCGCAATTAATAATGCGAGATTAGTGAAGGAAACCAAGCACGCTTATGATGCGGTTTTAGAAAAGCAGACGCAGCTTGAAATCGCACATCAGGAAGTAGCACGGGTGAATGAAGAAATAAAACAGGTTAACGCCTCGCTGGAACACAAGGTCGCGGAACAAACTCAAGAACTTAGAGACGCGTTAGACAAACTCAAAGAAGCCGACCGCATGAAAGATGAATTTTTAGCCAATACCTCTCATGAGCTCAGAACCCCGTTAAATGGCATCATAGGCTTAGGAGAATCTCTGATTGATGGAGCGGCAGGAGCCATTACGTCGGGACAAGCCGCCAATTTACAGATGATCGTCCAAAGTGGAAAACGTCTTGCCAATTTGGTGAATGATATCCTTGATTTCTCAAAAATGAAACATCATGAACTTCAGCTTCAAATTAAAGCGGTTGATATAAAAAGCATAACCGATCTTGTTTTAACCTTAGCTTCTCACCTGACTGCTCAAAAACAACTTCAACTCCTCAACCAGATCCCTGATAATTTACCCCTGATTGAGGCGGATGAAAACCGGTTACAGCAAATCCTCCTCAATTTAGTAGGAAATGCTGTCAAGTTTACCCATGAGGGGAAAATAACCCTATCGGCAGAACAACGGACCAACTCCATCTTAATTTCCATCGCCGATACGGGGATTGGTATTTCCAAAGCACAACAAGAACGCATTTTTCAATTATTTGAACAGGCTGACGGTTCCACCTCAAGGATATATGGAGGAACCGGCTTAGGATTAGCCGTGACGAAACAGTTGGTGGAATTGCACGGAAGTACGATTCACGTTGAAAGCGAAGAGGGTAAAGGTTCAACGTTTTCTTTTGAACTTCCGGTGTGCCAAGACCAACGCGCCTTAAATTCCCCCACTCACACCTCACACAAAGAACCGCATGAAAACGACAACTTCAACACGGCGTGGGATCTGAATACAGGTCAAAAAAATCAAGCGCAAGGTGCTTTTAAGGAAGGAGAAAACCTTTCTTTTTTTGAAAGTAAAGAAAGTTCCGGGAACGGTACTATCCTGGTTGTTGATGATGAAATGATCAATGTACAAGTCTTGAAGAATCAACTGCAACTTCATGGTTATAACGTTTTGAGTACCTATAATGGTTTTCAGGCTTTAGAGGTTCTTTCCGAGCAGCAACCGGATCTGGTCCTGTTGGATATCATGATGCCGCGGATGAATGGCTACGAGGTTTGTCAAAAAATTCGGGAACAGCATAGTGGTATTGCTCTGCCGATTATTATGCTGACCGCCAAAAATCAGGTGCTTGATTTAGTTGAAGGGTTCAGATCAGGAGCCAATGACTATTTAATCAAACCTTTCCATAAAGATGAACTCCTCTCCCGTGTTCAAATGCATTTGAAACTCAAAGAAGCCGCCCATTCGCTTAGAGACGCTGAGCGCCAAAAATTGGAACTGCAAACAGCGCAAACCGTACAACAACTTTTTTTACCCAAAGCGGATCCGGAGTTAGCGGAAATTGATATCGCGAGTTTTTATCAATCTGCCTCTGAAACCGGCGGAGACTGGTACGATTATCACTACTACCGCGATATCCAACGACTCGATGTCCTGATTGGCGATGTGACCGGACATGGTGTCCCTTCAGCCTTGATTACCGCAATGTGTGGCAGTGTCTATCACTCCCTGGAAGAACACTATCATAAATTGGTAGTTGATGAGTTACGTTCCCAATTTATTCATCCCTCTTACTTTTTAGAACTTCTCAGTAATCTGATTTATACCACAACCAATAAAGCCTATGCCATGACCTTTTTCTATAGTGCCCTTGATCTCAAAAATAAAATGTTGGTTTATTCAAGTGCGGGGCATAACCCCTGTTATATTTGGAGGCGTGAAAAATTTAATATTTTCCGCAATGAGCGATCCTCCCAACGTGCCATTTATGAAGCGGCGGTTCCCTCAAGCCCCTTAGGCTACTATCACAATACCCAATATAAATATAAAACACTGTCCTTACAAAAAGATGATGTTATTTTATGGTATACCGACGGACTCATCGAAAACTACAACGAAAAAGGTCGCCCCGTTGGCTCTAAAAGACTCAAAGCCGTGTTGAGTGACAGTGAGGATTTAACCGCAGCGCAAATACGCGATCGTATTGTGGAAATGGTCAAAGACTTTTGTGGAAAGCAACCTTCTGAAGATGATATTACCTTGGTAGTCGGACGAATCCGTTGAAACACTTCAAAAGGGTCCCCTTCTTGTTGCACTTCAGCTAAAACGGCTGGTGATCTTTGATGAACACTTGCCAGCAGTTATCAGGACACCATTGATTTTTAGTTGGAGGGATCTTGAGTAATGGCTTGAAGCCCCACAATAATGGTAGTAAAAGATCAACACTTGGTGATCCGGTTTCTGGAAAAAAATTCCTCCAGCAATTAAAACGCACCTCCCGTTGTTCCCTAGACTAGAAAATGAATACTCTGTCTTACTTATCATTCAATACGGATATCAAATGAGCGACATCATTTCGACTAATTTTATACGCAACATCATCGATAAAGACTTGGAAACCCATAAATACGGGGGACGGGTGATGACCCGTTTTCCTCCGGAACCCAATGGTTACCTCCATATAGGTCATGCAAAGTCTATTTGTCTGAATTTTGGCATTGCCGCGGATTACAACGGTCACTGTTACTTAAGGTTTGATGATACAAATCCTGATAAAGAGAGCGTGGAATATGTAGAGTCCATCAAGGAGAACGTCAAATGGTTGGGTTTTGATTGGGGGCATCACTTGACGTATGCGTCAGACTATTTTGAACAATTGTATCAATACGCGACAACCTTAATACAAAGGGGTAAAGCGTATATATGCGGCCTAAACGCGGAAGAAATTCGACAATACCGGGGGACTTTAACGGAGCCTGGTAAAGAAAGTCCTTATCGGGATCGGGGCGTGGAAGAAAATTTAGCGCTTTTTGAACGGATGCGTTCAGGAGAGTTTGCTGATGGAATGTATGTTTTACGAGCAAAAATCGATATGTCCTCGCCCAATATAAACATGCGGGATCCCGCTATTTATAGGATCAGGCATTCTACCCATCATCGGACTGGAGATCAATGGTGTATTTATCCCATGTATGATTTCACGCATTGCCTGTGCGATGCGCTTGAAGGAATCACTCACTCGCTCTGTACCTTGGAATTTGAAGACCATCGTCCGTTATATGATTGGTTTCTGGAAACACTCTCGACGGAGAATCGTCCTCAACAAATTGAATTTTCCCGTTTATTTCTGGAGTACACAGTCACCAGCAAAAGGAAACTGAATGAACTGGTGGTACAAAACTATGTAGAGGGATGGGATGATCCACGGATGCCGACTATTTCCGGTTTGCGTCGGCGCGGTTATACACCGGCTTCGATTCAAAACTTCTGTAACCGGGTTGGGATCTCCAAGAGTGAAAGTAATACCACGATGACGCTTCTGGAAGATTGCCTTCGTGAAGATTTGGACAAGTGTGCGCCTCGTGCGATGGGGGTCTTGAATCCTCTAAAAGTGGTCATTGACAACTACCCTGAAAACCAAACCGAAGAACTCGAGGCCCATAATCATCCCAAAGATGAAAGCAAGGGAACACGAAAGGTTCCCTTTTCGAAGGTCTTATATATTGAAAAAGAAGACTTCATGGAAGAGCCTCCTAAAAATTTCTTCCGTTTGGCTTTGGGGCGGGAGGTGCGGTTACGGTATGCTTATTTGATTCAATGCCACCAGGTGATCAAGGAGGAAACCACTGGCGAAATCGTTGAACTGCGATGCACCTATGATCCCTTGTCCAAGGGGGGAAAATCCTCTGACGGACGAAAAGTAAAGGGGATCATTCATTGGGTTTCTTCCGCGCACGCGATTTCTGCGGAAATCCGACAATATGATCGTTTGTTTATTAAGGCGATTCCTGATGGAGATCAAGAAGAAGCGGATTATAAATCTTTTTTGAATCCCCATTCTTTGGAAATAATAAAGAACGCGCAACTGGAACCCACTCTCGCCGACGCGCTGCCTCAGGTGCAATATCAATTTGAGAGGCAGGGGTATTTCATGATTGATGCCAAGAGTTCTTCCCAAAGTCATTTGGTCTTTAACCGGATCGTGACCCTCAGAGATTCCTGGTCTAAAATGGAAAAATCCTAAGGTTTCAAATGGCTTGGGAGCCTCTAATTTTTAAATCTAAAAAATATAACTGATTGTGGCAGAACCCAATAAATCTTCTGAAAATCAAGGAATATCCGCCATTCCTCATAACTGGCAGGCTCTTGAGCCCAACAAAATGGTCGAAGTGCTGTTGGAAGTTTTTGACAACTCAAAAGAAGAGCTCAACAATTTGTTCAAAACAGAAATCAATAAAATTGACCGTATTTTAAAATCAGGACGGGCTCATAACACCAGTATGCTGATGAAAAAATTGAAACGCATTGCTGCCGCACAGAAACTTGTCATGCGATAACCAAGCGAAGTCTTGGTCAAAAACACAACGGATCTTTCTGTTCATTAAAGCGCTTGATTTGTAATTTTCGCTTACGAAGGAGTTCCTTGCGAAACTTTTGGTACTTCTCTGTCCACTTAAGACCCAACACGACAAAGACTGTAGTGGGCAAGGCGAGCAGAACAATTAAAATCAATTGAATACAAGCAACAAACACTTGTTCGATAAAAATGAGTAACATCCCTCTCCCTGTTTTTCCAACAAATTGATATAAAAGAAATTAATGCTTCCGTAACAAGTCTATTGGAATGCTTTTAGAGAGGTTTGATGCACATAAAATGCCTCGTAATGAAAGAAATCAAAATTTAAAAAATAAGGAGAAGTCTGGGGTTTCAAGGCCATGCTGAGTGATTGGTTTGTCTGTAATTTTTTTGAAATTGAATTCCGAACTCAAGTTCGGAGTTGACCTGAGTTCTTAATTCCATTAACAGAAAAAATTTAAAATTAGGTGTTGGCTTATTCTATTTTGACTGTTAACTATTAGGATAAGAGCTAAATATCAACTCTGGCGGGGGGTTACCTTACTTGGAACGGAAACTTTTTTTTACCCGATTGTTTTTGATATGTTGTCTATTTATGAAAGCATCAGCCTGTTTCTGTTTTTTACGGGAGCAGGGATTATCGGTTTATCTATTGTACAAACCTTCCCCGTTCTAAATTGGCTTAAGGGTGAGAAATCTCTAAAAATATGGAAAATCATCCTTCTGTTTTTGGTGTTTTTCTTTTTAACGTATTCCTGTGTAAGCTTTCTGCTTTGGCGACACCATACTCAAGAATTCATCCTCCTGATCGGTTTTATTTTAGGAGCAGGTTCTTTGTTCCTCTATACCATTTTGTCTCTTGGGCGAAATAATATTCAGGAACTCAAACTGGCCGACTTGAAGAGACAAGAAGCGAACGACCAGTTAATAAAATTGAATTATGAACTGGAACAGCGTGCTCACCAACGAAGTGAGTCCCTGAAAAAAAACCAGCAGGACCTCTACACGATTAATGAAATTACGCGTGAGGTCAGTAGCTACCTGGAATTAGATCAGGCAACACAGATTTTTATTGAAAGAACCGTTAATGCCTTAAGACCCGATGGTTCCGGTTCTATTCTTTTGCACAATGGCAAGGATGATTACCTTGAGATCTACGCGAGCTACGGTTTGGATTCGGAACACGCAAAACGCTTTCGAGTCAAATTATCCGCGGAGACCCTTTACACTTATGAAGTTTTTGTTTCCCAACGAAGCAAAATTTTTGAAAGAAAAGAACTCAAGAAGTTTCAAACGGAGGGAACGTTAAGAATACATCGTGGACGCGAAATTGTTCAGCAAATGGTAATCCCGCTGATTTCCAAGCGAAAATCGATTGGACTCATCAATATTTCGCATTATAGTCCCTCTAACCGCTTCAATCAAAGTGATCAGTTTTTCCTGGAAAATTTGGCTCATAGTTTATCCCATCATTTTGAAAATGCGTCTCTGTATGAAGATTCCTTAAAAAAGGAGCAGGAAATCACCAGTCTTTATCAACAAACTCAGAAAGAACTTGATTTAGCCGCAGAATTTCAACGAGCGACCTTACCCAGTTTTAAAGATCTCGCTTTCTTAAAAATAAATCCACACTATCTCCCTTATGGTAAAGTTTCGGGAGACATTTATGAAATCTATTATAACCGGGAAGGGGCCTTGAATATTTTTATTGGGGATGCAACGGGACATGGGGTTGCGGCCGCATTCATGACGATGATGATTACCATTGGCTTAGGAGATTTAAGAGCGGATTTACCGACTGATACCGTGTTGCGCCGACTGAATGCGTTGTTGGCTCTCCGGGAAACAGGCGGAGCCATGACCGGACTCTATTTCCGGATCACCCCTGGCGGTGAATTAAAACTATCCAACGCAGGACACTATCCCTTGATCATTCTTCCCGCGGATGGTTCAGACCCGCTTTTGTTTCAAATAGGCGGATGCCCCCTGGGTATGTTTGCCGATGAGCCTGTTCCCTTTATTGAAACCAGCCACCAACTGGTTCATGAAGATAAAATTATTGTTTTTACGGATGGCATTATAGAGTGGGAAAATGCTAAAGCAGAGCAATTTGGTATGGCTCGCGTGCTTCACTTCCTGAAACAATACCAGCAGTCTGATGTCCACGCACTGATGGCTCAACTTTTAGAGGAAATCAGAACCTTTGCTGAAGAAACGCCTCAGAGCGATGATGTCACGCTGCTTGGTTTTCAATACATGGATCCGTCTCAAACCCAGTGAGTTTTTTATAAATCCTCAAAGTCACTGGGGTTGAAAACTTTTTGACCGTGAAATATCGGTACAGTAATGAAGGGGGGAGTTTTCAGTAATGGGTTTCCAACCCACTTCAAAATGTCGTTCCTGCAAATAGTGCCGTATCTCGGTAAACAACTCAAAACTACCGGCATCCACCCAAAAGAAAAAGTAATTTTCGTTAGGCGAGTTTTCTGCTAAAAGCTGACTCAATTTTCCGTTATCGCGTATTAATTGGGGCCACCATTTCCCAGCATTGGGTCGGATGAAAAATTCAATACAGTGCGAATAACTCGTTATCGGTGTTAATTTGATGGTAACTTCTTCAAGTTTGATTGAATTCGACGGACTTGCGGTTTGGGAAAGTTGTGCTTTTAACTGCTGGTAAAGGGGATAGCGGTCCAGGTAAACCAGACGATTTTTTCTAATCGCAAAAAGGATGCTTGACTTTTGGCTATTGTGGGACCAGGGAATAATGATTTTCTTTGTGGATTCCTGAGTTGATTTTTCTTCTGAGGCTGTATCTTCCTGAGGTGGGGTATAAAGTGAAATGATTGCCATAAAAACGGCAAGTATGACTAAAATCCCGACATTATTGGAAACAATATCGACCAATGAATCCAGATTTAAAATTTCGTGTGTTGGTTTTTTTCGAGACATAGGGGCACCTTAAACATTCTTTTGAAATAATCAAGAAATAATCCTAAGCACGTTTACCCCTTTTGAATTACAGAACCCTATTCAGGTAAGAAATATGAAATCAAGTTATCTCCTTTGGGATGTTCATCCCGTCGCGTTTCAATTCGGAAATCTCGCGATACGTTGGTACGGGTTATCCTGGACCCTCGCTTTGGCAGTGGGCTACCTGTTGTTGTGGTGGTTATTCAAAGTGGAACACAAAGAGCAATATTTAGATGAATTTGTACTTTTTGGGATTATCGGCACCTTTGTCGGGGCCCGGCTGGGACATTATCTTTTTTACCAACCTCAGGTTTTTATTGAAAACCCACTTCAAATCTTGAAATTTTGGAAGCAGGGCGGAATGGCCAGTCATGGTTCCGGGGTAGGGATGATGATCGCGTTTGGGCTCTATTCCCAACGGCATCCACAATTCAGTCTACTCTGGCTCCTGGATCGGGGCGCCCTTGTCGTTCCCTGCGCAGGCGCAATCATCCGGATGGGGAATTTACTGAATTCAGAAATTATCGGTAAACCGACTGAGGTTCCCTGGGCCTTTATTTTTACAAGGGTTGATCTCTTGCCAAGACATCCCACTCAAATTTATGAAGCGATCGGATATCTCACGATCTTCTTCATAATGCGAGCCTACTATCTAAAAAGAAAAGGGGAAACTCCACCTGGAGGGCTATTAGGTATTTTTTTGACAAGTGTCTTTGTCCTTCGCTTTGTGGTAGAATTTTTTAAGGAAAGTCACTCCGCTTTTGAACAGACCTTACCTTTGAATATGGGACAGCTTTTAAGCTTGCCCCTCATACTTTTAGGTATGGGGATCCTGATGAGAATGGCCTCTCAACAGAAAAAGCATTCTTTAACTCAGAGTCGCAAAGAACGCGGAGAAACACAGAGCGATAAAGTCAAATAAGTGCCTTTGCCGCCTGTCTCTGATCAGACAGGAAGTCGAAAAGTGGCGGCAGAAAGCCTCAGGAGGGGACACAGAAAATAGGACCGGTTCGGTGTTGTTTCAACTTAAAGTATTGCTGCCTGGGTTGAAATTTATTGCACTGAGTGATCTTGCCTGACAAAGTTCGGGATACGTTGGAGTCCAACGTTCCTTCGTCCACCGAAGCGTTATCAACGGAAAGCATAAACCGCCATCGGATGCCAAAATAACTGCGTAATTCTTCTGTGTTTTTGGGGTTATTAGATTCAAAGTTGTTCCGGGAACGATGGGCGAACAGGACACTCATGCCTAAGTTTTTGATGGACTCCAAGAGTGTCAGGAACCGGGTTGTGTCCTGAAGACGGGATTCATCTCCATCAAAAAATCGGTGGACAGGATCCAAGATCAGGAGTTTGGGCCTTACGGGAAACTCGATGATTCGTTGTCTGAGATAATCGTAGAAATTCTCACGATCCACACGTCCAGGACGTAGCTGGATGTTCAACCCGCTCAAACAGGCAAATTCAAGATTGTGATCTAACAATAAAAGTTGCCGGCTGCTGATCGGCGTCTGAAAAATATCAGTAGCGTCCGGTTTTAAATAATAACTCCGAACCGCGTTTAATCTCCGGTGCACATCATCTTGATCCTCTTCTCCAATCAACATCATCACATTCGCAGGTTCGCCAACAGGTCGTCCCAAAAAGGGATAGCCACTTGAAATCGCAATGGCGACTTGCATGAGAAACCATGTTTTCCCCGCGTCTTCGGTTGAGGAAACCTTCCCGACAATCGGTGTGGGTAAAAAATCATCGACCAAAAAATCAACAGAAGGTGTCGTTCCCTGCAATTGCCCCGCATGAAAAAACGCGCTTTGAAAGGAAGGAAACGGAAGGACCTGTTCTCGGGGATCGTTAAACGAACTCGAACTTTTATTGGAATCACCCCTCTTGTCCTGAGGACTCAGGAGATCTTGTCCTTTTTTCTGGTCTGATTTTAATATTTGGTTAAAGTCTTTCATAACAAGCTCAGAAATGAAACACGGCAAAGGCGTAATTATTCTTTATCATGGTAAATCAGTCGCATAAGCGCTGGTGAGATAAAAAGATCCGCGAACAAGGCGACGATGAGACACAAAGCGCTCAATAAGCCAAAATTAAATAAATTATTCCAAGCGGAGGTGGTGTAAACTAAAAAGCCTGAAGTCAGGATCAGCGTTGTATAGAGCATGGCCCTCCCCGTATATTGAAGTGTACTGTGAATCGCGTAATGGTAATTATCCGCTTGATCCAGGTAACGATGAAACCCATGCATAAAATGAATCGTATCATCGACGACCAGCCCCATGGCGATACTGCCGATGAGTAAGGTAAATAAATCGAGTGGAAAGTCGAAGAGGTTAATGACGGCAAGCATGAATATAATCGGAAAAATATTGGGAATCATGCTGATCAGACCGATCTTGATACTGCCCAAAAACAGGATCATCAGTGAGGTGATGGCAAAGATGGAAATCACATAACTTTCGGCCATACTTTTTACAGAAACAAAGGCGGTTTCCTGAACCAGACGAGCGATTCCTGTCAGGATGATGTCATCCTCAGGCCCCAGAATGGAACGGAACAGTTTTTCAACATCCGCTGAAAAATCGACATAATTGATCGCATCCAAATTGGGGGTATAAATGGTAAAACGAGCTTTGCTATGTTGTTCATCAATTAGGTTTCTAATATCACCAGAACCACTACTTTCAAATAAGAAGAGTTCCTGCGTGACCAGTTCCCGTGTTTGCGGAACCGTATAAAATTCCGGGTTATTTTCGTTTAAGGCCTGATGAATTTCCTTCATCAAGTCCGCGATGGAAAGTGTTTTCTGAACCGGGGTGCCGTCAGGAAATTTCATTTGGGTTACCTGTTTTCCCAGTTCTTCCAATTGACGCATAAACTCAGGCTCGTCGATCCCGTTTTTCTTTCGTGTATCAATCAGAAACTCCAGTGTCAACGAGCCTGCCATGCTGGAATCAACCACTTCAGAAGCAATTCGAAAAGGCGCGTTTTCAGGAAACCATTTCAAGGGATGATGCGTGAATTTAAGCGTACTTCCCGCATAAAGCGAAAAACTCAATACAACGACAGTCACAACCATAATCACCCATGGAAACCGAACCGTCATATTTCCAATAAAAGTTAACACCCTTTGCGCCGAACTGAATACGGTATCTCTGCTTTCCAGCCAACCATGCCGCTTCACAGGCAGGATGGCCAGAAAAGCCGGTAAGAGTACAAGCGTGTAGATCATGGCGACAATGACGCCGCCGCCGCCGACCGTCCCCAAATCAGCAATGGGCGCCACTTCTGCCTGAGAAAAAGACCATAATCCGCCCGCGGTAGTCAAACTGGTCATCACCACCGGAATTCCTGAATGTCCTACCGAATAGACAATGGATTCCTCCTTACTGTCCCCATGACTATAGCATTTATAGAAGATAGTCAGAATATGAATTGAATCCCCAATCCCTACAGCCAGCAAAAAGGAGGGCAGAATTTGAGTGACAATTGTGATCGGAAATCCCCAAATAGCCATCAGGCTGAGTGTCCCGAATAAAGACAAAACCACGATAAATAAAGAAACGATAACGCCCATAAATCGACGTAAGAGCAAAAAGACGAAAATCCCTATCGCTGAAACACAAAGTCCTAAAAAGAGAGGAATATTTTTTTCCATCGACAGACGTAACTCTGAGGAATAAGTGGGGACGCCAGAGACATAAATCTTAAAATCAGGTTTATTATATTTTGCGACAATTTCCCTCACCGCGGCCATGGCCTCCCAGTTTTGTTCCGGTCTAATGAATCGATGGGAAGGTGTTTTCTGGACCAGGAGTTTGTCTAATTCCAAGTCGTCATCTTCGGCCTCTTCCCCTTCTTCAGCTTGCCCCTCCTGGGCTTCCAGCGCGTCTAAAGCGGAAGGTTTTTCTTTTCCCTCAGCAAAGGCCTGAATCCTTAAGGTCAACGTGGTAAGGGAACTGTCTTTCGCAATGAGGACGCCCACATAGGGCGGGGTTGCGAATATTTTTTTCTTCAAGGCTAAAACCTGTTCTTCAGTTTCAGGAAACGTTTTCATCAATTCTTCCACAATGAGTTCCTGATCTTCACCTCTTAACGATCGAGCATTGATGATACTGTCGATATCATCCAAATAGGGGACGTTTTTTTCTAATTCCTTATGAAAAGATCTCAACGTCCGAAGCGTGTCCAGTTTGAAAACATCCTTAGGACGGACAGCGACGACAATGACGTCATCTCGTCCAAATTGAGAGCGAAAGGCATTGTAGTTGAGGAGCACAGGATCGTTCGGGTGTAAAAACCCTTCCATGGAAGCATCCATTGTTAAGCTGGGAAGTTGAGAATACAGAGCCGCGGTTATCAACAGCGCTCCGAAAACGATGAGCCAAGGATGTCGAAAAACTAAACGTCCCCAAGCTTCAAAACCCTGTTCAATCCGATCTTTTATGTTCGACATCCGTTTCTCCTTTAATTTGCGAGTAAAATAGGGGGGTCCGATAACCTTTACAGAATATCGAATTAGATCAATTCCTCTTAGGAAAATACGAGGATAGAGGAAGCAAGTCAATGAGTTATGACATAAAACATAAAATTAATGAAAATTTTTTTATTTTCAGTTGGAATTTATATCTTAATTGGATAGGAGTAAAGAAGAGGTATGAAAATTCAGGTCAGGAATCCTCAATAATCGTAACAACTGCCAACAATCGGCACTATATGGGTAAACAAGGAGAACCGTAAAAAATGAATTCAGCACATCTCTTTGGCAGTTTCTTAGTTCAGAATAAAGTCATTAATCAAAACCAACTGATCCAGGCTATCAAACTTCAGCAGGACGTTGATGAAACGCTTGAAGTTCTAGCGCTCTCCAAGGGGTTGATTAACATCCATGACATGAAGCTTATTCTTGAACGGCAATGGGAAAAAAATGAAACTTTTGGTGAAGCGGCGTTAGCTTTAGAATTGATTGAAGAAGAAGTGTTGGATGAGGTTCATAAAGAACTTTCCAAGCATCACAGGGCTATAGGCGAAATCTTGGTCGCGGAAGAATTTATTACTGAAGTCCAACTCAAAGAATATTTGAGTCTGTTCCAACATCAAAAAAGTGATGTTTCCAAACTGAGAGATATTTTAAAAACCATTCCGCTGTTCAAACGTTTAGGAAACCGTGAACTTTCTGAAATTGCGACAAAATTTAGTATCCGGGAGATGAAACCTGGGGATCTCATTTATAAAGAAGGTGACAAGAGTAACTACTTCAATATCATTGAGTCCGGTATGGCACGGATCACGCTCAAGTTGGGAAATCACGAAATAGAATTAGGTTCTTTTCAGGCGGGTGATTACTTTGGACTCGAAAGTGTTTTAAGTCGCAGTCCCTATTTTGAAACGACTGAATCCATCATGAACACAAAGCTCTGGAGTTTAAGTTGGTTGGAGTTGCAAGACTTGCTTCATGAATATCCTGACCTCGCAGTCACAGCGACCAAGTATCTTGGCGACAATATCAGAAAATTAACCACGATTTTCGGAGACAGGAATAAGGTCTATGAAAGCTTCGTTATCAATTTAATCGTAGAGCCTGATATTTCCAGTATTCATGAATTGATCTTTGGCATTATTAAAGAACTTCTTTGGTTAAACAATAACGAAAAATTTCTTTTCATTTATACCCTTGATAAACCCGAACTGCATGAATACTTTAAGAAAAGTCCAGGAACGGAGTTGAATTATAACAAGGCAAACCCCTTGATCAAAGAATTTGGCTATCTGTATATGCCTGACGTGGATTCCAAACAAAGTTTACAAAAGTTACTCAATTGGACCGCCAGTGAATCCCGTCATTTTGATACAATTGTGTTCATCGCCAGTACGGATAATGAAAACTTCATTAAATCTTTAATAGGCATTGGACAAAGAAATGTCGTTGTTTTGAGAAATGCTGAACCTGACTTTCTCAAAACGCTTAAGACCAGAACAGATCGTGTCTATTACTTCACGCCTTTTCCCAAATTAGAAGATTATGCTCGGGTGACTGAGTTGTTTAAACGCTATCCTGCGCTTTTGTTTCATAGCTGGGGAACTCATAACAACCGGAGTCGAGCTTCAAAAGTCGTCGCGCGTTGGCTCACCTCAAAAACCGTCGGCTTGACCTTGGGAGGCGGAGGTTCACGAGGCTTGGCCCATTTGGGCGCTTTAGAAATCCTGGAAGCGGAGGGCATTGATTTTGATATCATTTCAGGAACCAGCGCGGGTTCCATTATTGGTGCCATGGTTGCGTTGGGAATGCCGCTGCACGAAATTCAAAAAGCGGCTTTTGATAAAATTATTGACGCGCCCAGTCGTACCATCTTAAACTTTCACTTACCCATCAAATCCTTGTTTGGGAACGCTCATGTCATCCGTTTGGCAAAGGGCTTTTTTAAGGAGATACGCTGTTTTGAAACAGGGATTCCGTTTTATCCGGTAGTGACGAATATGAGAACAGGAACCCAGGCGGTGCTTAACGATTGTTATATTTGGGAAGCGATGTGCGCTTCTTCTTCCGCCCCTCCTGTGCTGCCCATGTTCCATATTAAGGATATGATCTTGGGGGATGGTGCCATGGTCAATAATGTCCCAACCTCGGTGATCCGGGATGACGCGGATTTTATTATCACGGTTAACGTTTCGCCTGAACCTTCTAAAACCCCTGTCGTTGAAACAACACTGTTAGACACCCTTGCCCGGATTCTAAACATTATGGTTTACCAAATCATCATCAACCAACCTCATTATGCCGATATTGAAATCCGACCCAAAATTTTGGACATCGGTTTTTTCGCGCATAAAGAAGGAAGGCGGTTGATTGAATTGGGCAGGGAAGCCGCCTTGGAAAAACTTCCTGAGATCCGGGAGCAAATCAAAAAGTTTCGACCTCACTCCTAACCCTTCAAGGATCAAAGAGGTCAATTTAACTGGTCTGGAAAACTAAACGAGGCAGAAAATGCAGACAAAGATTGATCATAATCATTACCCGATGCAAGATGTCACCGTCTTGTTGGCCGTTGTCATGACCGTTCAAGCCGCAGTGATTATCGCGCCGGCAATGCCGCATTTAAGCAAATTTTTTGAAGCTCAAGGGGAAACCCCTTTGTTGATCAAAGTTTCTTTGACCCTCCCCTCTTTGTTTATAGGCCTGGGTGCGCCCGTATTTGGCTTCCTGCTGGATCGTTGGGATCGGAAACCGATTTTATTGGTTTCAACCCTCATCTACTGCATTGCGGGAGCGTCAGGCTACTGGTTTGATGACTTCAGATGGCTCTTGGCGGGACGTGCTGTTTTGGGAATTTCCATTGCGGGGATTACTACCTGCGTTTTAGCGTTATCCGCAGACTATTACACAGAACCCAAGCTTTCCAAAATGTTGGGTTTGCAGGCGGCAAGTATCGCGATCAGTGGTATTGTTTTAACAGTTCTCGCAGGTTTGATTGCGGAATTTTCATGGAGAAATCCTTTCCTCATGTATTTATACGGCTTGATTGTCTGCCCCTTTATCATCAAGCATCTCCATGAACCTAAAGTCCATAGTCATCCGGACGTTAAGGAACATGTTCCCTATCCGCAATTAGTTGCCGCCTTTTTTATTGCCTTTATGGGAATGAGTATCTTTTATATGGTTCCGGTGCTCCTGCCTTTCTACTTGAAAGCCTCAGGAGAGGTGAGTAATATTGAAGTAGGCTTGGCCTTAGCCACCATAGGGTTCTCCTCAGTTTGTACTTCTATTTTATATCCCAAGTTCTCAGTACGCTTTAATTTCTATCAAATCTTTTTCATGGCTTTTATGATCATGAGCTTGGGTTACCTGGGGATTGCTTACTCCGGGGATTACTGGTTTGTTGTCGGATCCCTTGTCTTTGGCGGCTTTGGGTTCGGGTTTTTTATTCCCAATCTCCAGGCCTGGCTTCTTGCCTCTGTCAATCACAGTATGCGGGGACGAGTCATCGGACTTGGAACCACATTTTTCTTTTTAGGACAGTTTTTTTCTCCACTCTTGTCCGCTCCTTTTGTGACCTGGGTAGGTTTAGATGGAAGTTTTGGCATCGCAAGTGCCGTTTTAATGTGCATTGGTGCCGCGTTTTTGATTGCGGACGCGATCTCTACAGGTAAAACATCGACTCAAAACCAGGTTGTAGAAACTATTAATTCATCAGTGGGCAGGCTAAAATGAAAAAAAATCTTTATACGACAGGTATCACTCATCGTATGCGAAACACCCGTTTAATGCCAGAAGATTTCATCATTTTGGTAATCCACAGTATTCAGGAAATACAGGAAAAAATTGTTCGTTTAGCCAAAGAAGGGAGTTTTTCTGTTTATTGCGATGACGGTTTTAAAGGGGCCATTGGTTCGGCCTTAATGTTTACACCCAATATTTTTATTTTTGATTGGGATCATAATCGTTCGGTTTGTGAGGAAACCTTGTCTTTTATCCGAACGCAAACCCTTGCCCATCATATTGCTCAAACCAAGTTCCTGGTGCTCATCTCAAGTGTCAACAACTCTAAAAAAGATCTTCAGAAATTAGCTCAAAGCGATGAAAACGTAATCGTTGTCGAACATCAGCCTAATATCATCTACAACAATTTATTAAAAAAAAATATTTTCCGTTTATTTTTAGATACACAAAAATCACTGCAAGAAACCATGTCCGATTCCGAGGCCGCCTCACATCAGCATCGAACGGCATCGATGAACGAGATCTTAACCCAACACAAACACTTTAATGAAGCCGTGATCCGTTCTTTTGAAATCCTTGTGAAAAAAGTAGCCTCAGGCAACCCCCAGAAAATATTTGATATTATTTCCAAAACCTTTGAAATCACTAGCCGCCCCTTCATCATCAAGTATGAAGGCCAAGAAACCCAATTGGAATTTTCCAATAGAGCGGGTCAAGACTTAACTCGATTGAGAGAGCTCCTCACCCGAACAGGCAAACGCCTCGCGGAGGGCGAAATTTTGACCCAATTAGTGAGTGACAATGATCGTCGGTGCTTTTTTGGAGATAACTATAAATTGTTCTTTGTCACGGAGTCTCCTGATGTTTTTGATGAACTGGATAATTACAGTATGGTGACCAAAAATTTTGAAATGTTCTTGATCCAGGCCGAGCATCGTAAACTTCAACATCAAATGCTCGAACAATTCAAATCGATCTTTAGCCAAGTTTACGCACAGATGGAAAGCTTTGAATGGAACGAGTCTTTAGAAGCCATGAATGAACTGGTCACCGAAATGTTTTCTTTAGATTCCTTGGACCAGAATGAAGACAACGATCCCGGTTTATCTGGCGATTTGGACGACCTGGTTTAAAGCTCCCTTCCCACCCCTTCTGCGGGAGTACAATCCCGCACCGGAATCTCCTGCACGTCACATCAAATGGCCGAAATTAAGCCTAATCTCTTTTCTATTATCAACGTTCATCGGACATAGTTAGTCGCCAGCAATTCTCATTATGGCTTGATAATGAAATCAATATCTTACAAAGAAATGAAAGGAATATTTCATTATATTTGTTCTCTGTGTTCTCTGTGTTCTCTGTATCTCTGTGGCAAATACTTCTTTCCTATTACTTATCAATTTTATTGGACGCAGATAACGAGGGAATTCAGTCAGTTGATAATAGGCCGACCATCCCACATACCATTGATTCACTTTTTCGATTCGCTCTTCTCACGGAAGATGAGTTCTTCTGGGAATGAGTTCACGTAGTTTCGCATACGCTCGCTGCATGGACTTCTTTGAAACTACTACCATTTTATCAATGATCGTGAATCCCAGAAATTTCTCCAGGTCAATAGCCACCGCGATTCGGTATCCCTGTTTGTATAGCTGTCCAGAAAAGTTTTTTCCCTGGGAGCGAGGGCATCTTGCCCTCACCGGAGGGCGGGACGCCCTCGATCCCAGGACAAAATTTATCTTGAGCACTATATGTTGTGCTAACTCATCCCAGGGAAGTGAGCCTTCTATGCGGTTTCTGTCCGTCGGCTCGTCATTTTGCTCAGGGCTTCCTTCAGACGATCCCTCACGGTTTCGCCCTTGCCTTTCGCTAATAGTTCATGGTACTCGTTACCTTAGGAACACGGTTTGTTCGCTGTTTGCTGGCTGGTTTCCCGCCAGTGCCGCATGATCGGTTCCTTAGCATTGAAAGCCAGTGGCTTTCCTATAGGGGACTTTCACCCCATCAGAACACGCCCATGCTGGGCACACAATCGCATTGACTGGATACCCAACAGCCATTTTTGGCGCACGAAGACGGCTCAACAGGCGACGATCTCAAACGGGTGCCAGTCATGCTAAGCGTTGGGCTAACGTGAAAGCTCCAGCGAGAGTTCAGCAGATTATAGAAAAACAACTGGAGCATCACCTCAATGTTGGGAGGGGTAATGCGAAGGAATGAGAATTAAATAACTTACCCATTTGGTAAAAAGCACGGTGCCTCTATTTTAACGCAGAGGGCGCAAAGAACGCAGAGAAATAAAATTATATAATTTCCTCTGCGTTTCTCTGTGTCCTCTGCGCTCTCTGCGTTAAAAGGGGAACTTATTTAAGTCTTGTTCCTTAACAGGAGTGGAAATGGGTAAGTTATTTAATTCTCATTCCTAAAGACGTTCATAGTTCCCCCACTAAATTAGTGTTTAATTTGATGATAGTGGGTTCTACAATTTTATAAGGAACAAATCAAGATTTGTTGAGTGGATGTTTTCTGGAATGTTCTCGATTTTATCCCCATGAATAACGGTGGGATGATGAAAATTGCACTAAATAATAATATTTTTCTTTCAATATGAGAGTTTATTTTCAAAATGATCAATTTGGAATGAGCAACACGTTGGGTGACTATGTTTGTTTAATAATAAGCGAACCCCCTGTTATCAAGGGATCGAGGAAATAAAAATAAAAAAATAATAATTTGCATTTTTGTGCCTATTTGTTGCATAAAGTAAATTATGAATACGATTGCCAAGGATTATTGACTACAAAAACAAAGTGAGGTTGAATGAAGATTACCTTCATGGGGGTCGGTTCTGCTTTTTCCAAAAAGAATGCAAATAGCAATCTTCTAGTGGAAAGTGGTAAGATTAAATTACTGATTGACTGTGGCAGCACGGCATCCGCCTCTCTGCTTGAATATGGTTCCTCTATTGCGCAGATTACCCATATTTTGATAACTCACTTGCACGCTGATCATATTGGTGGATTGGAAGAGTTTGCGTTTATGTCTCGTCTAGTGTTTAAAACGCAGCCTAAAATTCTGGGAACCGCTACCTTGTTGGATCGTCTTTGGACTCATTCATTACGAGGCGGATTAGAGTTTATAGAGTCACCTCCAGGAGATGTCACCCCTCAAACTTTAGGTGATTTTTATCACCCGGAAGCCCTTTCTCCGCAAAAATGGACTTTGGTTGAAGAGGAGGAAGTTTTAGAAATTTATTTGCATCCCAGTAATCACGTCAAAATGATGGAAAGTTATGCTCTCGGAATTCGTGAAGGGAGCTCAGATCTTAAAAAACGCTTTATTTTTACAGGAGACACCAAACTGGACTTGGATTTGGTTGGAAATCATAAAGATCATTGTGACCTGATTTTTCATGACTGTCAGCTCTTTGATACAGGTGAACAGAATATGTTAGGGGTTCACTCTTCCTATGACCAGTTGCTGAGTTTGCCTTCCGAAATTCGCCAAAAGATTTGGCTTTATCACTATGGCGATGAGGAACTTCCCAACGCTACGAAAGACGGATTTCGTGGGTTTCTGCAACATATGCAGTCTTTTGAATTTTAATCACGCTTCCCTTCCAGTCAATTTGGGTAATTCTCAAACATAAGCCTCTCAGTTTACTCCCTTGAAACGCAAACTTCTGTTGGATCAGCGCATTGCGTCCCTTTGCTAATTTCGGATCCTGGTTTAAAGGTGAAACAGTAGCTTGAATTCGTTCAAAAGATCTAGTACTATTGAGTTAGGATGCATTCCCGTCATTTACTTTATTACCGTTGTGTGCATTCCCTCAGACTGAATTTGTTAAGCACACCAGATCATTGAAAAAATTTTTCGTATTAGGAAATCTTATGAAAGTAATAGAAATCATGACAAATAATGTTGTAACCGTTGGCGAGACTGAAACGACTGGCGCAGCATTGGATAAAATGAAGAAGCACGGCATTCATCATCTTGTGGTGTTGAATCCAGAAAAAAAAATTGTGGGTATCATTTCAGATAAGGACTTGCGATTGGTTGTGAATGTCGTCGCGACCTCGGGAAAAGAAGGCGGTAAGGACTTGGATAAAATTCAGGTCTACAATATTAGCATCAAGAGAATAATGACTCCGAACCCGATTTCTATCGAACCTGAACAGGATGTGAGCGATGTTGCTAAAATGATGCTCGAACAAGGGTTCAGCTCTCTTCCCATCGCGAAGGACCGTGATTTAATTGGAATTGTCACGCATCATGATATTTTACGAGCCGTCGCCGACAAAAAACTAAAATAGCAACATCTTCCTCACTGGTTCACTTATTTTCCATGTTGACAGGTTGTCCCGTCGTCTGTACAACCTGTCTCCATAATTCTCCATTGGGGTCTATCTTTTTGCGGCCTTTGATTACTTCTTTCAAGGGGACATGCGTAAAAGTACCACTCCAGTAACCAATCATCATATTGGTCTTCCCCGCCATCCCCGCGTGAACTGCGTTTTCAGCTAAAAAATGACAAAAAATAGCATCGTGCGGATTTGCGGGAACAGAGCGAATCATATAGCTGGGTTCAATGTACTTTATGTTGACAGGACAGCGATCCTTGAAGTAGACGGCAATTTTATCTTTTAAATAAAGTCCAATGTCCCCATAGCGAACATTGCCGGAGAGATCCGTTTCTTTAGGGTTATTGAAAAAATATTGTCCTGCTCCCTCGGCAACAACAATAACCGTATGCGGATGTCTGCCCTGGCTGCGTTTGTTTTGCATGGAGCTTTCAATGGTAGAAAGCAGTCCTGATTTGCCTTCAAGGTCGAAAGGAATTTCAGGGATGAGTACAAAATTAACATCAGGACAGGCCAAGGCGGAATTGGCGGCGATGAATCCTGAATCCCGTCCCATCAGTTTGACTAAACCGATGCCATAGGGGGCTCCCTGTGCTTCAACATGTGCGGCTTTGATGGAATCAACCGCTGTATAGAACGCGGTCTCAAACCCAAAAGTTTTGGCGCAATAAAGAATGTCATTATCAATGGTTTTAGGGATTCCGATGATGGATATCTTTAAACCCCGTTTTTTGATTTCATTGCTGATGGCATGTGCGCCTTTCAAGGTTCCATCACCGCCAATACAAAACAGAATGCTGATGGCTTCGCGTTCAAGGCAATCAATGATTTGCTCCACATCTTGCTCTCCGCGAGAGGAAGAGAGGATGCTGCCACCGATATTATGAAGATCTTTGACAAATTCAGGGGTTAACTTAATGGTCTGATGTCCGTAATCCGCGATGAAACCTTCGTAGCCATACTTAAATCCATAAATGTTCTTCACTTTATAGTGATAATGCATTTGCATGACAATGGTCCGAATCACATTATTGATGCCGGGACACAGTCCTCCGCAGGTTACAATTCCTACTCTGGATTTTGAGGGATCAAAAAAGATTTTTCGACGAGGACCCGCTTTTTCAAATGAAGGGTGTGTGTTTAAGTCTTCCTTTGAATGGATGTCCATGTAGATACGCTTCTCGTCCTCAACAAAAGGAAAAGTTTTTTGCTTTCCCGTAAGTGGCTGTAGTGGAGATCCGATTTTACAAGAGCCTAAAGATTCAATAGAAAATGCTGATGATGGCATAAATACCTTTTAAACTGAGGAGTTCAAGTAGAAAAAGAGAGGTGGAACATAACGTATTTTCTGGAAACAACCGTTATCAGCTCACAAAATACAGAGCACTTCACAATGAGTCTCCTCCCTACTCATTTCTTAAACAAAAAAAAATCAAGTTGTCTACTGTTTAAATTTATGAAATTACAGACTCGGTCATCCGCCCCCTTGAAACTTCGTTGGGTTATCTTAAAAAAACAGAAATTTTTAATGCGGCTCTTCCTGGATCAGTTTTTTGTACTGTTTGTTTTTCACCACAATTACGGGCACCAACGCATATTTAACCACATGGTCCACCACCGAGCCCATCATTAGCTTAAAATATAGTGTTTCAGAATGGTTAAATTAAAATTTCATTTGATTCCAGATTGATGGATGTGATGCTCACTTCCGCACGGCCAACTTCCTGAGTCGCGTCATCCAGAGCGTGTTGAATCAACTTGCCGCAGAGTCATAAGCCGCTGCCAAAGCTGACACGACATACGAACCAAGTGGAGTGAACCTGAAAGCCAAATATCCCGTTAGGGATGGATGAAAGATTTTAGCCCAGCGATTTATCGCTGGGTCAAGAAATAGCCTCTCTCTTTTGAGCCCCATAGGGGCGATACAAACCTGTCGTTCTTACGGGACTCTGAATTTCAGTTCTATCTGTTCCCAGTCATAAATGGCTGGGCTAAAATTGGTTGTCTCTGGCGGGACGGGAATTTTAAAAAATGCGTAACGTGAGATATATAAAGTCCGCTTTTGCCCACTCCCGCATAAATGGCAATCACTTCCCCCTTGAACACTTTGGCGAGTTCTTTGGCGATCCACTCGACCGTATCGTAATACTGACTGAAAATGATACATCCGTGCTCCAGCCAGGTTTTACGCTCGGTCTGGAACTCGGTCAGAAACCACTTCACGGTATCCAGTTTGGAATCTACGGCTTCAGGACGGGAAAGCTGAGTCTCAATTTCACGAAGGCAGGCTACCTCCTCAGGTGTCATTTCTGAGAGGATATGTTCCACTTTTTCCACGGGGTCTTCGTCTTCGTTGGAGATGGAATGTTTTAACATAGTCCGTGCGGTTTTAAGACCTGAGGCAAAGCTGGAACAAATCCGCTGCAACATCAACGATTTCATAAAGCCCCCGGCTTGGGTACGCACTTGAAGCAACTTACTGAACTCTTCCGCTTTTTGATAGGCCACCTCAAAGGGGGTGTTGGTGGGAATCCCCAGCCCTACAAAGCGTGATTGATAGAGAGTGCTTTTTTGGGGGATCGGGTGGGTGTTGACTCCGACTTTTTCCAGGAGTCCATCCTCTTCCAGTTGTTTGCGTTTGCGGAGGACGGTGTGTCGAAGGACAGGGTTGTTAAGTTGAAAGAAGTCGGGGGCAAGGCATTCCGAAAGCCACATACTCTGCACCAGAAAATCGAGATCCTCAAACCGGTGCGCACAGTAAAACTCGGTGGGTTTAAGGTTCAGATGGTCTCGGATATTTTGAATCGTGTGATGTTCCTTTCCCGGAGGAAGCGGATTATTCAACCAGCGCCAGGCTTCGGATTCCGTGGTTGGCAGAATATGACCAGTGACCAGGGGAATGGACTGTTCGGGGTCTCTCCAGGGAGAAATCGAATCTCCCAACACAAACTCCGCTCCAGAGTTGAGAATGCCCAGCAAATCCCATAATTCCCGTACTTGGGTCTGAATCGGCGTGGCTGTTCCCAGAATCAGATGTTTTGTCCGTTTTCCGATTTGCTGCATAAAAGCCAGCAGGTTATTCGGCTGATTTGCGTTCTCTCCCAGTCCTCCCCTGACCCTGGCTTTATGAGCTTCATCCAGAATGACCGTTCCAAACCGATGCTTCAGAAGGATTCCTGCCTCTTTCACAAAATCCTCATTTTCTCGTTGATGCAGGATCAGACCGGTGGAGATAAGGGCAATACGATAGGGACATTTTGAAATAAAATTTTCACCTTTGGGAGAGAGAATCTGCCCTTCCACCCCGATCCATACTTTCTTTTGGGAAGACCAGACAGCGCTAGGGATTCCCAGCTTGTCCTTCATTTCAATCTGCCATTGCAGAGTGAGGGTGGAAGGAGTCAGAATCAGAACCGGACCATCTTCCAGCAGGGCGCTCACCAGTGCGCTGGTGGCCATCGAGAGGGTTTTTCCCACACCGACTTCATCCGCCAGAAGGAGACGTGCTTTGCCGTAGAGTTCCCGATGTTCCAGAAACAGGGTCACAAAGGATCGCTGCCAGGGTTGAAGCTGTTCCCCTCCCCGATAGGGGAGCCTCAGCCAGCGCTGCCGCTGGAACCTCAGCCGGTTTAAGAATCGACAGCGTGATTTCCCGACGATTCGCGACCCGGTTGATTTCGGCTAAAATCGCTTCAGGAAGCGGGACGTCTTCTTTCCAGAGTTCCCAAAACTCTTTTTCCACCCAATCCGCGCTGGGTTCCTCATCATCTTCCCAGACCAGTTCATAGTTGTGAGCAAAGGCGCTTTTGGATTCATTGACCGAGCCAATGAAGGCTTTGCGACTGCCGTCAGGATAGTGGATGGAACCTGCTTTCCCATGAAGAAACAACCTCTCTTTGGGAACGACCCGAATCTCTACATTGCCTGAGCGCAGAAGCTGGTCAAGAAGCTGATACCGGTCTTTTTTGAGCAGAGCCTCGGCTTCCACATCCACTTTGTTCCAACGTTCCTTGAGCGCCGTATTCCGACCTGTGGCTACCTGAAAATCGACATGATCCAGTTCAGAGTTACAGACGATCTTCACCTCTGGAATCTGGGCAATCTCTTCCCCGACCAACTCAAAGATGGAGCTGCGGAAGTATCCCGCAATACGGAAATATTTCACAGCTCCCTTCAGGGATTTTGCCAGAAATTCGGTGTCTAACCGCTCGGTGCGGGAGGAAAAACGGCGGAGCGTCATATTTCAATCTCCATCCATCAGTTTCAGGATTCCCGTCAGTAAGGTATTGAAACTGACTGAACGGTTATGCTTCTCAAGGTTCAGATAAGGTGCGATAGATCGGGAAACGGACACCTTTTGATAACGATTTTTTGTCAGTTTGCAAAGCTCCTCAGCAGCATTGGCGAGGGTGTCCGGTTCTCTATACTTTTGCTGAGTTTGGTATCTGGGTAAGTTTGGAAGGGACAGTCCCTTTTCCACTGCAACCAGGTCTCCCAGATAAAAACTTTCCAGTTCATGACAGGCAATTCGAATCAAGGTTTTGCTTTCCTTTCCACTCGCCTGGACTTTGTGGAGTAAGGATTGCTTGATCTGGTAACAATCTCCTGAGTCCTGGTCTCGTAGTACCAGAAACAAAGAGTTTGGACGATTCCAATGCTTTAATTTTCGCTCCAGTTGTTTCTCCAGATCCTGTTTCCCTTCAAAGACCATCATTTGGATATGGATCTCCTCAGACACCACACGCTTTAGAACTCCTGTCAGCATTTCCGCGGCAGAAGGTTCTTCCAGGAGACAGACTAAATACTTCATCGGGGATCCACCTCTCCAAATAAACCTTGTTTCCATAAATATCCCATCTGATCCCCTTCCTGCATATAGGTTGCGATCTGTTCCTGATCCTTTGCCCTCAAAATTTTTGTATAACCCTGACGCTTTTCCAACCAGAACACCTCCTCCAGTTTCACTGCGTTGAGGAAGTCGGGGGAATGCGTGGACACAAAAACCTGTCCTCCACGATTCGAATAGGATCTGAATTCTTCCGCAAGCTCCCAGAGGAGTTTGGGATAAAGTTGATTTTCAGGTTCCTCCACACAAAGTAAAGGATGAGGCACAGGGTCATAAAGCAACGTCAAATAGGCGAGCATTTTGATCGTTCCATCCGAAACATACCGAGCCAGAAAAGGATCTTCAAACGCGCCATCATGAAATTTTAGCAGAACCCTGCCTTCTTCGGTTGTTTTGGAATCGACATTCGAGAGACCCGGAATACGATGCTGTAAGCGGTCAATGATCGCCTTAAACGTATCAGGGTGATATTGATAAAGATATTGGATCACCAGGGAAAGGTTTTCGCCCTCACGGGACAAATGTTCTGCGTATCCGGCTTCCTGTTCAGGACGGGTTTTGCTGATATGAAAATCTGAAATATGCCAGTTTTCAATCAAATTGCCCAAAGCCACTACGGCGGGAAACCTTTCAAACTGGGCGAGTCCCTTAATGGCCAGAATATCTGCCGATTTCAAGGGTTGTGTTTCCCGTTTCAAATCCCTGACATCCTTCACGGAGTCTACTTCGTTGGTCACTGCGCTTCCCTGACCTTCGCTGAAATCCAGAAAATGCCACGGTTGCCCCCCGCTGCCTCTCCGATATTTCAGCACTTCTCTTTCAACATAGGCCTTTCCCTTCCTTTGATTGATCTGGAGAAAATACGTGATTAAGGGACTCCCCGGTTTTTCCCTGAACTTGATTTCAATTTCTATAGCCCCTTGGCTGTTCCGACTGCGAACTTCTTCAAATCCCCGGTTTCCCCCTTGCTTGATCAAGGCGATATTGACATTGCTGGTCAGGGCATCTTTCAAAAAACCAAAAATGTTAAATAGACTGCTTTTCCCTGTTCCGTTTGCTCCAACAACCACACAAAAATCTGGAATGTCGCTCATTTCAGCTTCTCGAAACGCCTTAAAATTTTTCAAACGGATGGCTTCGATTTTCATGTAATTGTCCATAATTGATTAAAAATGGCGTTAAGTTGTTGATCCAGAGTGATCAACACTTGATGATGAACCACAGCCGTTGCCAGAATAATTGTATCCGGCAACTTCAAACGATATTTTCGACGTAATTCAATGGTTTTTATCTCAATCCCATAGTTTAACGTCAAAACGGTACAATTCTCGATGAACCGTAAAATCTGCTGTTCTTCTGTAGCCCGTATCTCGGGAAAACTTAACAGTTCCATCCGTGTGATCTGACTGATTGAGATTCCCTCAAGGATACCGGGAAATTGACGCAATAACTCCATTGTAGTGGGGTGTTCTTTCAAAAGTCCGATAACGATATTGGTATCCAGCAAATATTCAGTGCCATTCATCTCTGATCTCCTTTTGAAGAACCAGTGGATCGCCTTCAAAGATTGAAGAGTTTTTTAAGGAACCAATACAATCTTTTAATGATTTACGTTTCTTTTCCTCGACGGGTTTCAGCAAAGTTACGATGGCTTGCATGGGTTGTTCAGGATGGAGCGGTTCCAGTAATTGGATACGACCCTCCACATCCACGATGGCTTCCACGGTTTGTAACATAGAACTCCTAGCGTCAAATGGTTAAAAAGTTAGTCTCCCTTACAACTTTTGATTACGAAGCGATTCCGCCAGAATACGGGCAGCGCTGGCTTCGGTGTCAGGATGGAATGTTTTGGTGGGTTTGAGAGTTGCCCGTTTTTCAGCGAGATAGTCCGCCATTTTGATCAGCAGGGGTTTATTCTGCATGTAGTTGGGGCAGTTTTCCATCAGATGCAACAGCACCTCCTCCGCATCCGTATCCTTGTTTAGCTCATACAACGCATAGAGTAACACACGGAGCGGGGTGGGCGCAAGTTCAGAGTCTCCTGACATCAGGGAACCCTTGAACTCCCCGGAAAGTTTGAGCCGAGCGGAATTGGCTTTGGAATCATCGCTCATCAACGGGTCGAAATGACGAACCTTGAAGGCTTTGGCAAAATTCCCATAGTTATCGAGGGTTTTGCTGCCCTGATGCTCCATCTCCGCCATCTTGAGGTAGAATCGCTCTACGGCAGAAAGTTTTTGCCACTCCCCTTTTTCAAAGCCCACCGGAACCAGGAATTGCACTGCCGTCAGCACCGCAAAATCAATCAGTTCATCCACAAAGGTCTTTTTGCCTGCTTGACGGGGAGCTTCGGCTTCCGTAATCATATTTTTTCCGTCAATAGTAGAATAAGCTGTCAGCACCTTGAGAGCGGCGGCATACCCAGCCATTTGCAAATCGGCGTCGGTATAAAGCCCTTCCGAGCCTTGAGAATTTGTCTGAACATTCTGTAGGTTGGGTGGAGCGGTAGCGATACCCAACAAAGAATTGCCGTTTACGCCCGAAGCGGATGGGAGTGTTGGGTTTCGTTCCTCTACCCAACCTACGTGTTTCGCTGACACATTCTGAGAACGAACTGCTTGATCCAGACTCAACAAGGATTCCACCTGTTTTTTGACCGCTTCCTCAATTTCCCAAGCCAGATCATCCCGGAAGGTTTCAAGGTCTTGATGCCGCTTGCGTAAAACGAGAATGATGGTGCCTGTTACGTTAGCTCCTTGTCGTAACGCTGAATCGGTTTCGGTGACCACATACCACGCTGCGGTCACCTGGAGGCCACTCGCCCAGATGATGTTGGTCATATCCCCCCAGATCGAACCACTCTGGTGCGTGAACATCAGCACCTGAATCCCGTTGTCCGGCATCTTCTCCGCCATTTTCCGGTAAGCGGCCACCATCCCCTGCCGGAAGCCTTCATCCTCGCCTTTGATGGCTAAAGAACGCCGGCTATCCCAAGTCCAGTGCGCAAACTCGGCAGGTGGATTTTTGCGGAGCCACGCAATGAAAAACTCGGTGATTTCTTCGTACTTGACGGCGTCTCCATAAGGAGGGTCGGTGATGTAGAGGTCGTTTTCAGAAACAATTTGATGGGCGGGTGTGGATTCTATTCTACTCTTCGCATCAAAAGGAAAACTCTTGTAATTAGTCTGAAGGATCGAGGTCAAACCACCAAAACCACGAGATCCATAATTGAAGAGAGTGTTTAACGCTTGATTGGAAAATACATTCTGAACTCCAGCACGTCCACCGGCTCCTGAATGCCACATACTCAACCTGCTATTATATTGAACAGCCTGACAAAAAGCGGGAACTGTAGCTGCCGTAGAGAAACGGCGAATCAGTCCCAACACCAACAACTGTCTTGGATTGAACAGATGATGCCAATGTGTCCAGCCTCGTTCACGATAGAGTCGTTCTGTTTCCTCTCCTTTTTCAATCACCATATCAGGAACAAAGCCTTGTTCCTGCCAATCTGCCAGATGAGACCGCACAGTGTCGATGACCTTTTGTTCTCTAACAAGGTCGTCAGCCGTGACCGAACGAAACTCATATTCATCTCTGTTGCTGTTTTTCTTTTTGCGCATCCACTGGACACAATAGAGTCGTTCCTGAAAGATGTCGTCAGGGCGTGGAATGAAGTCTGATTTTTCCCACAGTCTCAAGCGGTTCTTATTCTCTTTCCCGTCTTTATAATCCCCCCGAATGCTTCCGAGACTCACACTGTAAACCGTGGTGCCATCCGTGGAATGAACCACATCTCCAGCCTGCACGGTTCCTTGTTTAGCGGTTAGCATTCTATCAGGGGATACATTCAATGCTATTTGAATGTCATAGGACTTATTTTTGGGGTTTGGATGTAATTCAACCAATGCTTTATGATCTTCACTCACAATAAAACTTGGCATCAGAGGGACTTTCCATCCGCTTTGAGGGCAAACGACTTCGACACAATACAAGTAGGCTTTAGCTCTCCAGCCGTTGCCATCCGTTTCCACGCCGAGGGTGTCGATTTTTTTCTGAACCTGTTCAGCCAGTTTCTTCTGAGCCTGGTCAATTTCTTTCCGTTTTTCTTTGCTGGCTCCCACGATGTTAAAAGCTCCCCAGGTGAGCAGACAAGCGATAGGGTTAAGATCGGAGGCATAGACATCACAACCGAGCCGAGCCGCTTCAAAAGGAATTTGTCCACTGCCGCAAAAAACATCCGCTACCCGTGGACGATGACCAAAACGGGCGATGCCCATTTGTTCGACGAGTTCAGGAAAGGAGGAGACAGAGGTTCCCAGGTGAGCATTGACTCGTTCCCAAATGTGAGCAAACAGGGAGTCTCCACATTCTTCAGGTCGGGAAGCGGCTCTTACCCATTCGTTATAGGGAACCTGTCTTGCCACTTCTTTTTCCTCTGCCAGAAAGAATCGACTCGCTTTGTCATTTTTGTCCTCAAGGCGCAATTGGAGGGATTCTTTGTCCATCCCCATGAGCATTTCAAAGATTTCCAGGTCTTTGAGAGGATTCTCGGTGGCAGGAAGGAGACAGCCCAAAAGGCAGGCTTTGTTGAGAATGAGGGGTTTTCTGCCCTTCCAGTAACTCCCCAAGGCGGTGAGGGTTTTCCCCTGATTTGCCATTTGCTCCTTGTAGCTTTCCGCAGAAAGTTTCTGAACCGGAAAGAGGTGTTCAATCAAGGCGGGGCGGTCTTTCCATTGGAAGGGGTTAAGCATAATAATCCATTTGAGTAGTAGGTTGGGTAGAGCGTAAGCGAAACCCAACAAGTTAAGTAGGTTGGGTAGAGCGTAAGCGAAACCCAACAAGTTAAGTAGGTTGGGTAGAGCGTAAGCGAAACCCAACAATGTTTGATTACTCCATGCCAATGTTTTCTGGCATAGACACGGAACCCTCGCTCCCCCAATCTGGAGAAATCCGTTTTTCTTCGATAAAACGATGCACACTCGACCATTGCCATTGCACAGGCTCCTTGACCCATCCATGTTTGACCGGATTGTAATGAATATAATCCACATGCCTCCAATAATCATCCTCATCACGAAGTTGATGTTCCCAATATCGTCTTTGCCAAATAGATTGTTCCTTCCTGGAACGATGGGATGCCGATGGCATTGATTTGTATTCCTCTGAACAATTCCTTGTAAAATCGCTTTTGATTTGTCGCCATCTCATAGGGAAGTCATGATCCTGTTCCGGCAACTCCCAAATACAATGAAGATGGTCTGGCAACACAACAATGGCATCCAAATGAAATGGATGCTTTTTCATGATGGCTCGAAAGGCCTCTCGTAAGACATTGACGTTTTCAGGATCTTGAAACAATGGACGTCTCTGAAAGGTTACTACGGTGAAAAAATACCAGGTTCCTGTCTGAAATCTTCGATAACGCATGGTGTTCTAACGTTGTTTGATAATTGTTGGGTTTCGCTACGCTCTACCCAACCTACGAGGTCTTGGGTTCTGTTGGGTTTCGCTACGCTCTACCCAACCTACGAGGTCTTGGGTTCTGTTGGGTTTCGCTACGCTCTACCCAACCTACGAGGTCTTGGGTTCTGTTGGGTTTCGCTACGCTCTACCCAACCTACGAGGTCTTGGGTTCTGTTGGGTTTCGCTACGCTCTACCCAACCTACGAGGTCTTTGGGTTCTGTTGGGTTTCGCTACGCTCTACCCAACTACGACTCCTCAAGATCATTTTTAAGACACATTCTAAAGACTCCTTTTCAGAGAGATTCCTGATTTGAAGAGCCTTTTACAATTGGCTACCTGGTAGGTAGCCAATTCAGTAATGTGTCCAGCAAACTGCAAATAATTCAGTCATAAAGAGCCTGGGTCCTCTATAAATTGAAAAAGGTTCAGATTTTCCTGTTCGTCTTTTTTTCGTTTGGGTTTGGTTTTCTGTTCCAGTTTGATGCTGGTTCCATCGGAGAGGGCACAATAAAGAGCCTTTCTCCAACCTCGTTGAGTTTGATCGGACTGCCCGGCTTCTGCCGCTGTTTTGGCGTAGAGCCACCAGCGTTCTTCGGGGCGAAGCGCCAGCCATTTCTGGCAGAGGATGGGACATTCCTGAGGCGTGCTATGTTCTGCCGCCCAAGCCAGAACGCAAAGTTCTCTTCCTAAAAAACGATCCAGTTTGACGATTCCGATATTCCAGGAACCGGTACTCATTTTTTTGGCTTTCAGGCGGTCATTAAAATTGCGGCGGGCATCATCCCTGATTTTTGTCCAGAGTTCACGCGCCAGCACCACCCGGCATTCGGTGGTGTCCCTGCGTTGTTCATCTCCGTCAAAGCCATAGTCTTCGTAAATGAGAATTGCTTCCTGGGGACTCGCGGGAATTTCGACATAAAAGTAATGCCTCCCAAACTCAGAGGGGGCTCCAAAATCAAGCGTATTGCTCATTCCTGGTTGACCTCCCCATTTTCGATGACAAGGCCCAGTTTTTTGGCAAATTGCTCCAGGTCATAGCCGGTAGGGGCATAGGCTTTTTTGAATTGCATAACAACGGGAGCTTCTGGCGAAATCAAGGCTTGCAGGAGAGAGTTGTTTTTCAATGAAGTCCGCGCCCAGGTTGATATCGCCCAGAGTGAGGTGACCTACTCGTGGGGAAGAACCAACGATCAAGGTCACCTGTTCAAAGGTGATATTTTTTTCCCTGGCTATCTTCAGACCTTCATAAGTCTTTGCGGAATTATCCAGACGCTTGGGGGTGGAACTGAACAGTTTTGCTGGTTTGACGGGATCAATTTTAATTTCTTTGGAGCCTGATTTGGGAAAGGTAAATTGCCGTTTTTCCTCCAGTCCCTCACATTCGGCAAACACATAGACTGTCGTCGATTCACCGATATCGAGGGGACCCGTGTACTCCATCCCGTTACGGGCTTCCGAGCCATCCAGGGTGTAGCGAATCTTTCCCTTGGGAGCCACCCGCAGTTCAACCGTTCTGGAGGCTGCATCAAAACAATTTCTCAGCATCAATTTGTTGTTCCAGGAGGTGGGAGTTCCAGTTTGATTTTTTCCGGTAGGATCGACTGCCAGAAATTGGACACGTAGCGCAGAAGTAACTAAAACATTATCCTTGAGAACAGGGCTATGGGCTGAAACCGCACCGTCCTCCTGATAGTGAATCCTGGGGCTGTTTCCAGCGTTAACGGTATCAATCTTGAGCCGCACCTTTCCCCTATCATCAGGATCGGTATCGGGTAAAACAATGACTTCCGTCAGTTTGGGTTTGGGCTTTCGGGTGATGAACCCATTGCCCAGATCTTCCCAAAGCCCCCGCTGAAAGGCTTCCTGAGCCAATTGATCAAACCCTTTGGCCGGAAGCCAGGGCATTTGGGATTTTTGCTTCATTTTGTCCAGCAAGTCGGTTTTGCGAGCCTCCTCCTGGGTGCCAAAAAGGAGTTGTTCTGCCCTGGTTCTCAAGGCTTCAAAATTTTCGGGGATCTGGGTGTAGAGTTTAATCGGGTCCGAAATCAGGGTTTTGATGACCTGCCGTTCCCCATTATAAGGTTCATTCGAGGGATAAGTGCTATCCAGCGCCTTTGCTCTGAGGCTATCTTCGTTGCGAATGTTTCCAGGGAAAAGAAGCTTATCAAACACAGCCAGAACGGTGGTTTGAAAGTCCTGCTCATACTGTGCTTTCTTTTCATCCAGTTCCTTACGTTGGGGATGGGAAGGCGCGATTTCATGATCCGCCCTGGCAACCGCATAGACATGCCGAGCCGCTTTTTCCACACTGGCGATAGAAGATTTATCCCCCGTGAGAACCAGCACATTATTTTTGTGGATGATTCCTTTAAAAAACTGGGTAATGAAGCTTGGGTGAAAGGGGTAAGTGGATTCAATTTCGTTGGTAAGGGCTTCGGCGCTGCGTTCCACGGTTTTAGCCTTGGCCGCCTCGGCCAGACGGCTTGCGTACACCGAAGCGATTTCTGAGATTTCACCTGGATCAGGAAGAGACAAAAAAAGTCGCTTTCTGAGAATCTCATAAATTTCATTCGATTCCAGATTGACGGGGGTGATGCTCACTTCAGCACGGCCAACTTCCTGAGTCGCGTCATCCAAAGCTCGCTGAATCAACTTGCCGCCAGAGTCATAAGCCGCTTCCAGGTCTGACACAACAATACACACATTCTTTTTCTTCTGTCCGGCAGTCAGCATGTTTGAAAACGCGCGGGTGATCACATCAGCGACCGTTCCCTGCCCCAGGGATTGCGTGTTGTAATAGTGAAAATAGGGAGGCATTTCATCGAGAAGAATGAGAATGGGAGCGTCTCCTTCAAACAATTGGACCCAGGCCTGTTCATCAGGAGCCTTGGCTCCGGCTTCCCAGTATTCCCGAAAGAGAGTTTCTTTTCCGAGTTGACGCGCGATCTCGCCCCATAAATAGGTCGGAGGGTTATTTCGTCCATTGAAAGCAGCAATTTAGGCGGTGTTGAATCCCGACTGGTGAGGGATGTTCCCAATCTGACTGGAACGAAGCGCCGGATCGTTCGCCAGGAGTCCACCGACCATCAGGTGCGTTTTTCCTCCCCCCATCGCCTGCTTCAGATGGAATACTGAATCATTGGATTTCCCAGCCAAGCGAGCCATTCCCCTGGAGAGCAGGGTTTTCATCCCATCGGTAATGAACGTCTTGTCGAAATACTCCTGACCGTTCGTATCCTTGATGATCTGATCCAGTTGTTCAATTTGATCTCCGACATTGATGTCGAGAGCCTTGGGTTGCAGCTTACACGCATTACGAACGGTTTTCATGAGTTTCTCCTGATGAACTCCCTTGGTACGTTAAGTAAAAATTGGTGGAACTACTCAGGCACAAAGTAAAGTCAGCGAAGTTGGGACGTGTTCTTGAAGTAAATATCAATTCTGGTTAAAATGGTTAAATTAAACCAGCTCCATACCACGATAAATCAATCACATGGATGAGCCATCCCCCGAATATTTACAGCAGACAGTTTGGGGAAGTGGTTTTGTTAGCCTTAGACGGATCGGTTATTTGTTGCATTTGAAGAGGATTCAAACAGTTTGTCGATCTCATTTTGATCATAATGTTCACTCATCGCCTCCGCAATGTATTTTCTATATCCTCCCGCACGAACTTCTTTTACAAAGCGTTCAATTTCATCGGGGGGCATCATAAAATGAGCCAGCATTTGTCTCTCCATTTCCAAAGCCGCTTCAAATTCAACCGGAATAACACTATCCGCGCCTAATTTGGTTAAATGCTCCACCTCCAGCACAAAATGAGTTCTGGCGATGATATAGACCTTGGGATTGATTTTTTTGATTGCGGAAACCACTTGACGCGTTTTGGTGAGGTCGGAAATCGCGATAGTTACCAAAAACGCGTTTTTGATGGAAGTGTGTTTCAGTAAGCTCTCATGGGTTGCGTCTCCGTAGATAATGGGCTCTCCCTTCTTTTGTTCGTCTTTTACGATTTCAGCGTCCATTTCAACAATTACATAGGGAATTGCCGCCTGTTTTGCCGCTTTTGCCAGGAATTTACCGTTAACACCATAGCCAATAATGACCAGATGATATTCCAGTTTGTTTTCGGAAAGTTGAGGATGGGACAGTTTGAATTGACTTTCCTCAACGTTCGTTAGTGACATCATTGCTTTTATCAAAACATCCGCCAATTTGGGTGCGATAAAAATCAGGAAAGGTGTGAGCGCCATGCTCAAGACCGCTACTGAGAGAAAAAGCTGATAGGAATTAGGGTCCAACAAACCATTATCTACCCCCATCTTCGAAAGCATAAAGGAGAACTCTCCAATTTGACTCAAGGACAAGCCAACGATGACGGTTGTACGCAGGTTGAATCTTAAGATCCCCCCAATCAAGAACAGAAGAAGCGCTTTAAGCATAATGACGCTCAAAGTAAGCACCACTACCAGGAAAAGATTTTCAATCAAAAAAATAGTGTTAAACAAGGTTCCCACAGAAACAAAAAAGAAACTGAGAAACACTCCGCGAAACGGAAGGATACTGCCTAAAGCGCGTAAACTGTACTCGGATTCAGAAATGATCAGTCCCGCCAAAAATGCGCCTAGTCCGAGAGAAAGGCCGACTTGCGAAGAACCCCAGGCAATGATGAGACAGATAGCGACGATGCTTAAGAGAAAAAAATCCTGGGTCTTGTTTTTAGCGATCTGGTACAAAAGTTTTGGGATGATATATTTTGTGGAAACGATTACCAATCCGATGATGATGACCGCTTTAAGTAATAATAAAAGAAGCGACATGGTGATATTGACATCACTGCCCGGTTTTAACAGCGGAATCAATAGCATCATCACCACCATGATGACATCCTGAAAGATCAGAATGGCGATGATATTTTTTCCGTGAGGCGTGTGGGTTTTTCCTTTTTCCTGGAATATCCCAAGTACAATGGCTGTGCTGCTGAGAGCTACCAAAAACCCGATAAAGATGGCTTGTCCCGCCAGCAAACCCGTTTGTTGCGCAATCAGAAAAAACACCAGGATCGTCAACATCACCTGAAGTGTTCCCCCCAGCAAGACCGCTTTTTTGTTGTGCGACAACTCCTTAATCGAGAGTTCCAGCCCGATGGTAAACATGAGCAAAACAACGCCAATTTCCGCTAATATTTCAACCTTTTCCTCTGATTGAATCAAATGAAAGCCATCAGGACCAATCAGAGCTCCTGTGACCAGAAATCCGATAATTGAGGGAAGGTGAATTTTATCGCAGACAAACAACACTATAATCGATATCCCAAAAATGACCGCAATATCTTGTAAAATTGGAATTTCCATTGTTTGTTCCTCTATTCTAACGTGAGTTCGGGATAAGCATAAAGCTCTGAAGGCTTGACCAGAACAAGTGTAGCTCCGATCTTTTTGAAGGATCATATATCATTCTGAGGAGAAAAACAACGAAGACGCTGGCTTTTCCACCGAAAAAGATTCTTCGTCTATGGCTCAGAATGACCATGACAGAAGTTTTAAACAACCTCCAAGCTATAAAACAAGAAGGTTTGGAGAGAATAGCTAATTAAAAAGTGTCTTTATCTTGATATTCATACTCGTCAATGTAAGATCCAGCGTAAACGTCCAGATACCTGCAGAAATCGTCCTCAGGTCGGGGCATTCGCCCGGGATTTTGTACCGATACCGCAAATAATTTACGAAAATAATGAAAAAGGGTGTTTTTGAAATTGTCTATGTGCGGGTATATTTTCCTTCTCCTCTATCAATAATTATAAAATAAAAGGTTTAAAAAGTTATGATCAGTACAACCAATGTTAGTTTAAGCTTTGCCGGGAAAAAACTATTTGATGAAGTGAATATTAAGTTCACGCCTGGCAACTGTTACGGTCTTATTGGAGCAAATGGAGCCGGAAAATCAACGTTTATTAAAATGCTTTCAGGTCAGATTGACTGTCAAACCGGAACCATCAATGTCTCTCAGGGCAGCAGAATTTCAGTTCTGGAACAGGACCATTTCGCTTATGATGAACATCAGGTGCTCAAAACCGTACTCAGGGGAAATAAAAAGCTGTTTGAAATCATGGAGGAAAAAGACGCAATCTATCTGAAACCTGATTTTTCTGATAAAGATGGTTTACGGGCAGCGGATCTGGAATCCACCTTCGCCGAAATGAATGGGTGGGACGCTGAATCCGAAGCGGAGAAATTATTGGCGGACTTGGGAATTTCCAACGAGGATTATAGGAAACAAATGAAAGAGATGACAGGCGACGATAAAGTAAAGATTCTGCTGGCCCAAGCTCTTTTTGGTCAACCGGATATTCTGCTCCTGGATGAACCCACTAACCATTTGGATCTCAAAACGATCAGTTGGCTCGAAAACTTTTTACTGGATTTTAAAAACACAGTCATCGTTGTTTCCCATGACCGCCACTTTTTGAACAAAGTCTGTACCCATGTGGCGGATATCGACTTTTGTAAAATCACCGTGTATACAGGCAACTACGATTTCTGGAGAACTTCTTCCGAGTTGGCACTCTCCCTTCGTTCAGACGCCAAGAAAAAAAATGAAGACAAAGCGAAAGAGCTTAAAAGTTTCATTCAGCGTTTTAGCGCCAATGCCTCAAAAGCCAAGCAGGCGACTTCCCGACAGAAACAGTTGGAAAAACTGGACCTCAGTGATTTGCCGATCTCTACACGCAAGTACCCCTTTGTGAACTTTGAACCCCGTCGGGAATTGGGAAAAGTTATTTTGAATGTTGACGGATTGACCAAAACCATTGATGGCGTTAAGGTTCTTGATAAGATCGGATTTTCACTTTATAAAGAAGACAAAGTCGTTTTTTTGGGAGATAACGATATTGCCAAGACAACCCTATTTCAAATTTTGGTGGGAGAACTCAAAGCCGATTCTGGAACCTTTTCTTGGGGGGCCAGTACGTCTCAAGCCTATTTCCCCAGTGACAACGCAGCCTATTTTGATGGGGGGCATTATGATTTGATCAACTGGTTAAGGCAGTACTCTGAGGATCAGGATGAATCATTCATCCGCGGTTTTTTGGGGAAGATGCTTTTTTCCAGAGATGAATCCCTAAAAAAAACCAATGTCCTTTCAGGAGGTGAAAGAGTTCGTTGTATGTTGGCAAAAATGATGATTTCCGGAGCCAATACCTTGCTGTTGGATGGACCAACGAACCACTTGGATTTGGAAAGTATTACTGCCGTAAATGAAGGGTTGCGTCGTTTTCCAGGTGTTATTTTGTTTACCTCACAGGATCACGAATTCATTCAAACAGTAGCCAACCGGATTATTAAAATTGAGGGGACAATCACTGAAGATCTTTACAACAGCTATGATGAATTCCTTGAATTGAAAAATTAAGCGAAAGCTCCCTATACCGTTTTAGTAGAGGATTTAACATGCGTATGAAACAGATATTCCTACTCCTTTTAATCATCATGATTCCTGCTTGTCAGCGCCAATATTCAGGGAAAAAGGCACCTGTGGCTACCAGCGGAGTTCTGGATTTGAGTGCATGGGACTTTGGAAAAGAGGGGCTTGTGAAATTGAATGGAGACTGGGAATTTTACTGGCAGCAACTGTTAACTCCTGAAGCTTTTTCAAAAGACACGCTTCCTGACAAAGTGGGATTCTTTAAGTTTCCGGGCTCCTGGAATGGTTATCTGCTCTCGGAAGCACCTCTTTCAAGTGATGGCTACGCAACCTTCAGACTTAATCTCAAGTTGAAAGACGCGGAACCTATTTACGCAATTAAAGTCCGGTCCATGGTTACGGCACATCAGTTGTGGGTTAATGGACGCTTGATCTCCTCTGCGGGAAAAGTGGGAATCAATCATGAACGTATGACGCCTGCCTTCAGTACCGGAGTGTTGGCCTTTCACCCTGAAGAAAAAGACCTTCAACTCGTTCTGCAAATTTCCAATTTCTATCACAATAAAGGGGGACCATGGAATATCATGTACTTCGGAAAAGAAAAACAGATCTATGACCAACATAAAAAAGAAGTCATTCAGGATTGGTTTTTGTTTGGAAGTCTCATGATTATGGGACTCTATCACTTTGGACTCTATGGTCTTCGTCGAAAAAATCCTTCAACCCTGTATTTTGGAATTTTTAGTTTATTGATTGGCGTCCATCAATTACTCGTGGGGGAACAACAGATACTTTTTTTCTTTCCAGCTTTGGACTGGGAACTCTATGAAAAAATGGCTTTTCTGAATATTGTTGTTTTGCTTCCTATCCTTTGCCTGTTCATCAAAAGTCTTTATCCTCACGAATTTTCGACGGTAGGCCTTTGGTTCTTTCAGGCGTCAAGTGCGTTATGGGGGATCCTGACCTTGATGACCCCCGCAAAAATCCACACCTATTCCAGTCCTTATTTTCAAGGGATCATCTTGATCATGGGGGTCTATGTTATTTACGTTTTGGTTAGAGCGATCCTCAACAAAAGAGAAGGATCTTTATTGATTATTTTGGGATTTTTAGTTTTTTTTGCCTGTGTCGTCAATGACATTCTTTTTGACAATGAAATCATCTTTACCGCTCACACGCTTTCTTTTGGGCTTCTTGCTTTTATTTTTGCCCAGTCTTTTATTTTATCCATGCGATTTTCAAAAGCGTTTAATACCGTAGAAATTCAATCAGAGACCCTGATTGCGAATGCGAAAGAATTGAAAGACAAGAATGAAGCTCTCTCGAAGCTGGATCAAATGAAGGACGAATTTTTAGCGAATACGTCCCATGAGTTACGAACGCCTCTTAATGGCATTATCGGCTTGACGGAATCGCTTCTGGATGGTGCACAAGGCGCTGTTTCTAAAGCTCAAGCGGAGGATCTCAATCTGATCATCCAAAGTGGACGACGCCTTTCCAACCTGATTAATGACATTTTAGACTTTTCCAAAATGAAAAATCAGGAGTTATCAATTCAAATGAATTCTGTGGATATCCGATCCATGGTCGAAATGATTCTCAAACTATCACTGCCTTTAGTCCAACAAAAACCGGTAAAATTGGTGAATACCATTAAGGAGACGATCCCACCGGTTTTGGCGGATGAAAATCGCTTACAGCAAATCCTTTATAATCTCATCGGAAATGGCATCAAATTTACGCACGAAGGAGAAGTGACCGTCTCCGCGATTCATGAGGGCGATAGTGTTACGATCTCAATCAGGGATACGGGAATTGGAATACCCAACGATAAGATTGGCTTGATTTTTAACGCCTTTGAACAATTGGAAGGTGATGCCAGCCGTTCTTATGGTGGAACCGGATTAGGACTCGCAGTTACGAAAAAGTTGGTAGAATTGCATGGAGGCTGTGTTGAGGTAGCGAGTTTCGTGGGCAAAGGTTCTACCTTTTCTTTTTCTTTACCGGCGTGTCTCGATGACCAGGGTTCTTTTGAGGAGAACGCTTCGCCCTCCAGTTCCTCCTCCAGTTTGCTGGAACCTTTGGATGCCGACATCGCCCCCGAAAAATTCATACTTTCCCAGGAAGAGAAAGTTCACAGCGAGCAGGAACAAAAGACACTCCGTTCGCAGCCCTCAGCGTCCAATGAGCCAAGACCTTCTTCCTTAGCATCGGCAGCCAAATGCATTTTGATTGTGGATGATGAACCTGTGAACCTGAAAGTCTTGACCAATCAATTGAAGTTAGAGAATTACAGGGTCCTTGTGGCTCAGGATGGAATACAAGCGCTGGAGCTATTGGAAAAGGAAAAACCCGATTTGATCTTGCTTGATGTGATGATGCCCCGGATGAATGGGTATGAAGTTTGCCAAAAAATCAGGGAAAGTCATAGTGCCGCGATTTTACCCATTGTCATGTTAACCGCCAAAAATCAAACGGCTGACCTGGTGCAAGGGTTTGAAATAGGGGCCAATGATTACCTGACCAAACCCTTTCAAAAGCGAGAACTCCTGGCACGGGTCGAATCTCAACTAAAGCTTAAAGAGGCGGCAGGAATGATGAAAGAGGCTGGACGTTTGGAATTGGAGCTCAAAACGGCTCGTGTTGTCCAAACTTATTTAATTCCAGACGAAACGCCAAAACTCAAAGAACTCGAAATCGCCAGCTTTTATCAACCGGCCTCAGAAACCGGCGGGGATTGGTATAATTATCGACACCACCCGGAACATAACACCTTGGATGTGCTCATTGGCGATGTTACCGGACACGGGGTACAAGCGGCGATTGTTACGGCGATTGCGGATAGTGTTTTTATGGCGATAGAAGAACAGCGTCTGAATGACATCAACATGGAAAAAGATACCTTCCATTTACGTCACCCTTCCTATTTTCTCAAGCAGCTCAATGATGTTCTTCGAAAAACCGCCAGCAAAAAGCTGACCATGACCTGCTTTTACTCAGTCATCGATTTGGAAAGAAAAAAAATGCTTTCCATCAGTGCAGGACACAATCCCTGCTATATCTGGAGACCGTCTGCCTTTCACTCGGTTAAGGCAGGACATAGCGATAAAAACATTCTGACGATCAATACGAGATCCAATCCTCTCGGCTACGGAGAAGGCCAATTTCATCAGTTTCATATTCAGGAATTACAAAAAGATGATGTGATCCTCTGGTACACCGATGGGCTGACTGAAAACTATAATGAAGAGGGCAAAGAGTTCGGAACACGTGCCCTGAAACAGATCCTTAAACAATCAGAATTGAAAAGCGCGGAAGAAATCAAAAACAACATTATCGACGCGGCGTTTAAGTTTTATGGGGTCACTCCTCAGGAAGATGATATCACCTTGTTGGTGGCCAAAATCCTGTAACCCCATTTTTTAGGTAGTGTCCCAGATTGACTTCCCAAAAATCAACTCACCTTGAATACAGAAAAAGTCTCTGAAGGTGACCCTTCAAAAGAAAAGGAGAAGACGGAGCAAAAGAAGCAAAAAAAAGATCTTCGAGAAAAAAAAAGGGCGGTATCAAATCCGATTTGGAGAATCCTCCAAACGAGGATTTAGTCACTCATCTTGAAAACAAAGTGGCATAAGGGGATAGGGGCGGTCTGTTTATTTTTATCTTGAAAAGTATCTTTTTAAGACAGATTATGAACTCAGCACATTTGTTCGGAATTAACGAGAGAGTTCAGTTTCAAAATGATCAATTTGGAATGAGCAACACGTTGGGTGACTATGTTTGTTTAATAATAAGCGAACCCCCTGTGATAAGGGGAATAACATGAAAGTCCTGAAGTCAAGACTTCAGTAAATTTAGTACTTCCATTATCCTAATAAATCAGGTAATTTGTCAATATTAACAGCTAAAACGAGCCATTCATTACGCTCTTTGGTCCTATTACGCAAATTCTTTTTTTATTAACCTATCGCTTTAGTTGAGCCCATGATTCAACTTTTCAAGTCTTTCCCTTTTGAAGCAGCACGAAAATTAAACCGGAATAGTTTCCCTTTTCAACGACTTCATGGGCATTCCTTCTGTTTGACCTGTCATCAAAACTGGCCTGAGACTCAACATCCTGAAAATTGGGAACAAATGGAGTTGCAACTCGCCCCAGTACTTGTTCAATTAGACTACAGTTTTCTCAATGAAAGCTTAAACCTTTCGGACCCCAGTGATGTTGACATCATCAAATGGTGTTTACCTCAATTGGATGAATTGGATCTAGAGACTCTTCAGTTACGGAGTGCTCCAGAAACACATGCGATGTATCACAACTCCAGTTTCTTTCTTTCTCACCAATTGGAAATCCATGCCGCGCATTATCTCCCTAATGTCCCGCCAGGACACAAATGCGGACGGTTACACGGACATAATTTTCAAATCGGGATTCAATGGCAACCCGAGCAACCCCCTTATGTAACTCACTTTGAAGAACTGTTGAAACTTTTTGCCCCGATCCACGAACGGCTACAAGGACAGTTTTTGAATCATATCCCGGGACTGGAGAATCCAACCTCCGAAAACCTGTGTACTTGGCTATGGAACTCTTTCAAGTCGATTCTTCCATCATTGACCTTGATTACAACGTTTGAAACTCCTAACTCCGGTAGCCGCTATGATGGTAATCAATGGAGCGGTTTTAAAGCCTTCAGCATGGATAGTGCCATAGAAGGACCTTCAGGACCGATGGGACATACTTATCTGGTTCGATTATACATTTTGAAGGCTAAACTTGATGAAACCTTGGGCTGGACTCGTGATTTTGGAGAGATTAACGAACTCTTCAATCCATTGTTCAAGCAGTTGGATCATCATGCGTTAATGCAAGTGAACACCCTGGACTCCTCCTCAACAATTCACCTGGCACAGTGGATTGACAACCAGCTGTCCCCGCAGTTGAACGATCTCCATAAAATCGAGATTTGGGATACCAAACACACAGGAGTTATTTACTCAACTTCCAAAAATTGAGGAGTAGGAAAATGAGGAATGAAAATGAATTCAAGATCAGGATAAGCTTTTTGCACCCTCTGAACAAGCAGGGCTTCTTTGAACCCAATCAGCGGAATGCTGATATTTTCTCCTTGCAACACGGTGATCAGTCTTTTAAAAATTTGCAAGGCAGGTCCGAATACTTCCACCTGTTCATCTCCCATTGCCCACTGCTCGGACCATTGATGTGAAGGACACGCCTGAATTTCGTGAAAAACCCTTAATATTTCCTGGAAGTTGATTTGTATCCAACTCTCATTTTCCTCAATGTAGGAACCCGACAGCTTTGCTAACAACCGAGCAAGAATTTTAGCATTTCCGCCCGTTAGAATCAGTTGACACGTCTTCCATGATGCTGTTTTCAATTCGCGCGCTATTTCACCTTCCATTTTGTCCAAAAACTCTTCCACTTTTTGGAAAGGAAGCGTTTTGAGCATTTGGACTATTCTAAGGGTTCCGTAATCAAAACTACGTTGAAAAATAAGTTGCCGCTGTTGCATCAGCGATATTTCCAAACTTCCGCCTCCCAAGTCGGCAAACGCGATGGCTGAGGCCTCCATGGGCATCAAGACACATAAGCCCTGATAAAGTAACTGCGCTTCCTCATGTCCAGAAAGGATGGCGAGTGGAATTCCTGTTTGTTGATCAAGCCGTTCTTTGATGTCACCGTGATTGGAAGCATCACGAAGGGCACTGGTGGCACTCAGATAGGTCAGGCAATTCGGATATTCCCGCAACTCCAAGGTCAGGCGTTCAATTGCGGTCAGCAGTTTTTGGATCATCAGCTCATTCACTTGTCCTGAGGCAAAAACTTCTTTTCCCAACCTCAAAAACACCCGGAACTTTTTTTGAACAGTGAGTTGAAAAGATTCATCAAGTTTGGCGACAATCATTCTTATCGCGTTACTGCCTATATCAATTACCGCAAAATAAGCAGGGAGTGTCTCTGTCTTTTCTAGCATTAAATTTCATCAAACGAGGTGTACAAAATCACGGATAATGGACAAGGTCTGAGGATCTAAGTCACTCAGAACTATAAGAATTCATTCAGAATAAATATTAAAACCAACTTGACTCTAAGCCTGGTCAATTCTACAATGGCCGCTGAATAAGTTTCAGATAAATAAACATTTGCTTTTTCTTTAGGGACGCTGTCTCTGCGTGCGACTGAAGAGGTATTTCAAATAGTTTATTCTGCAAAATGGTTTATCCCCCTAAACCCAAATTAACAATATAAAACAACGGAGTGTTTTATGAAAGTCTATGGGTATGCCCGTCTCAATGACCAACGAAATCATCCCAAAACGATGGAAATAGAAGCCCAGAGCCAGATCATTCACAAATATGCTGAGGAACATGGATACACGGTTGATGAGGTTTTCAGCGATATTGATCGATCCAGCGCCACTTTGGACTTGCCTAGTCTGCAAAAAGTATTCGAATTGGCAGAGAATGGTGAGATCGATATTTTGATTATCGCGCGTCTTGATCGCCTTACCAGAACGGTTCGGCTGTATCATCGTTTCATTCAGAAGGTCTGTTTTGAACAAAGTGTCAGATTGATTTCCATCGAAGAAGGCATTGACTCTTCTGAAGAAAGTGGCCGACTGGCATTGGATGTGATCAACATCATTGCAAAATGGGATTCCAAAATGATCTCGGACCGAACCAAAGAACTTATTGAGCGTAAGCGTGAAGTAGGGGAAAGTGTTGGTCATGCGCCATTTGGATTCACCTACAAAAACAAGAAATTAATTCCGAGCCCTCATGAACTCAAAACCGTTTCTTTGATCCGTTTCAAAAGAAATGGAGAGGTGATGAGCTACCATAAAATCGCAAAGTATCTCAATGAGCACAAAATCCCCTCAAAACGCGGTGGGCGTTGGTATGCGGAAACCGTAAAAACGATTTATCAGAACCCGCTCTACAATGATATGGAGTTGGTAGAACCTCAATAAGGCGCAAGGCTTCAGGAATCGTTGCCAGTTTAATGGTGGCTTGTTGAGCGCAACTTAAGAACTCAGTAGGGTGGGCCTTCGTGCCCGCCAGCCCTCCCTTTCTTTCTGTTTAGTATAAGCCCTCAAGTAATTGCACGTGGATATTATCAAACTTCCCGTTACTCATCACCAGAATCACATCACCTTCCCTGGCATTTTGAATCAGGTACTGCGCGATTTCATTTCCGGAGTGAAACGATTTCGCGGACTTGTTGTCCGCCTGGAGTTCTTTGATGATTTGAGCAACATCCAATCTTTGTTCTACAGAAAGACGCTCATAACGATGAGGAAAAGACAGTAGAATTTCATCAGCGTCTTCAAACGCGTGAGTTAACTCCTCTTGATGGATTTTGAGGACACTGGTATTGCTCCTTGGTTCAAACACCGCAATTAAACGCTGTCGGGGGTGTTTTTGGCGTAAGGCTTCGATCGTTTTTTTCACAGCGGTGGGATGATGGGCAAAATCGTCATAAATATAAATTCCCTTCCGAATCCCTCTCAACTCCTGTCGTCGTTTAACGCCCTGGAAGGTACTAAACGCCGCCTGAATTTGTTCCGATGTGATTCCATTATACATTGCTAGCACTGCAACGGCAGTCGCATTCATGACATTATAGTCTCCCAGTAAAGGAAGCGTAAACCGATACTCGCCTTTTCCCTTCCACTCCATTTGAAAAGACATGCCCTTTTCTAGGGAACAAATCTTGGAAACTTGCACATCACACGAAGAATCAACCCCAAAGGTAACACATGGCGTGAACGCCTGTTTGATGGTTTTCAGCACATTTTCATTATCGCCATTAGCAACGATCAACCCATTTTTAGGGACTAAGCGCAATAACAACCGGAAAGCCTTTAAGATATCCTCCAGGGAATCAAAGATATCCGCATGATCAAATTCGATATTGTTGAGCAAAAGTTGATGAGGCAAATAATGAAAGAATTTAGACCGCTTATCGAAGAACGCGGTGTCATATTCATCACCTTCCGTAATGAAAAACTGGCCTTTAGCCTCTTGACAACTGGCTCCAAAATTTTCCGCAATGCCCCCGATCATAAAGCCTGGAGCTTGGCCTGCACTATAAAAAACCCAGGCTAACAAAGAGGTGGTTGTGGTTTTTCCATGCGTTCCGGTGACCACGATGGACGTTTTTCCCCGGATGAAATATTCTTTCAGCAATTCAGCCATCGAAATGTAAGGAATGCCTTGTGCCATAACCGCTTCAACTTCCGGGTTTCCACGGGACAAGGCATTGCCGATCACAACCAAATCCGGTCGGGGTGTCAGATGAGACGCCTCATAGCCTTCCAAAATGGGAATCTGGTGTTCTTGTAAAAAAGTACTCATAGGCGGATAAATATTGCTGTCCGAACCTTTGATTTGTAAGCCACGCTGTTTTAATAAGACGGCGAGAGAAGCCATAGCAGTGCCGCAAATTCCTGAAAAATAGATAGTTTGAGGAGATTCTTGAAGATGACTCATAGGAGACTCCAGTATTTAAAGCTTAGGTTGTTTTGAGATAAACGATTTAGGGTGATAGTGACTCACGATTTCATTCATGGACGCGAGGGCCTGATTGGTAAGACAGGCTCGGGATTCTTTTTTGGCAACCTTGATCGTTGGAAGATCTAGCAGACCAAAATTTGAATTGATCGGTTGAAACGAGCGACTATCCGACTGCGTTATATAACGTATCAGCGCCCCCATCATCGTACATGAGGGAAGTTGGGGCAAAGGCGCGTTTTCCAGGATTCCCGCAATTTGATTTGCCGCGACAATGCCTGTCGCTGTGGATTCCATATACCCTTCAACACCGGTCATTTGCCCTGCAAAGAACAGTTGAGGACAGGCTTTCAAGGACAACTGCGTCGTCAACAGTTGAGGACTGTTGAGGAAGGTATTTCGATGAATCGAACCCAAGCGGACAAATTCCGCTTGTTCCAATCCGGGAATCATCCGAAAGACTTCCTTTTGGGCCGTCCATGTCATTTTTGTTTGAAAACCCACCAGGTTGTACAAAGACCCTACGGCGTTTTCCTGTCTTAATTGCACAATCGCATGATATCGTTCACCGGTCTCCGGGTGCGCGATACCCACAGGTTTCATAGGGCCATAGCGTAAGGTTTCGGTACCTCGCTCTACCATCACCTCAATAGGAAGGCAGCCTTCAAAAGGGCGAGTGCGTTCAAAAGGGTGCAAGGGAACCTTGTCCGCCTCATAAATGGCACGAACAAACGCTTCATATTGAGGCCGATTCAGGGGACAATTGATATAATCCGCATCGCCTTTTTGATAGCGTGAGGCCTTAAACGCAACATTCATATCAATGGAGTCTAACGTAACAATTGGCGCAATCGCGTCATAAAATGACAAGTGCTCCATGCCTAAGAAGGCTTGTAAAGCTTGGGTTAACCCCGCGGAAGTCAAGGGGCCAGTGGTGATTAAAACATAAGGATAATTTTGTTGTAACGCGGTCAGGTTGGTGATTTCCTGACGAAACAATTCAATCTTCGGATGTTGACTCAGTTGGTTCGTGATCCACTCAGAAAAAGGTTCGCGATCAACCGACAAGGCTTGTCCTGCAGGAACGGAAAATTGATTGGCAGCCCTCAAAACAAGAGAATCCCATAACTCCATTTCTTTTTTTAACAAGCCATGAGCATTCTCTTTTGAGATACTTTTGAAAGAGTTGGAACAAACCAACTCCGCGCAATAAGCGGTTTTATGCGCCTCCGTCGTCACCTCAGGCCGCATTTCAAATAAATGGACGTGATGTCCCCGCTGTGCTAACTGCCATGCGGCTTCAGAACCCGCTAATCCTGCGCCAACGACGGCGATGGACGGTTTATGTTCATTCATTATTGCCTTTGCTATTTGAGGCATACATGATCAGATCGTGTGCGTTCATTCGTTCACATTGAAGGAGGCGGGTATGATCGCGGACTTTCCTGTGGCTTGACAAAAACTGATGCCTTGGAACACTCACCGCTCCCAAGGTTAGCTTATAAGGCAATTCCATGCCTAAATCCCAAAACGCAAAGCCTGATTTTTGTAATAAGGCCCCACTTGCGCATAATTGAATACTGCCCGCAGAATTCTGGCAATAGAAGCCGCTCAAGCTCGTATAGCAGGCACCGGCAACAAACCCGATTTCTCCGGCAACCAACCTGTTTTCAGACCATAACTCAAAGGAATGCGTTTTTATAGGGTATTGATGATGGTGAAACAGTTCAACCAGGGTTTGAACTAAGGGAGGATGTAACCAGTTATTATGATGTTGGACAATGATCTGCTCAATACACTGTTCAAAAGCTTGATCCACACTAAAATCATACTGTCGAGAGCGTTTTTTTACAGTACGGGAAATGTGTAACTTATCAAACTGAAGAACACAACGTTGTTGATGCAGCTTTATCAGCAAAAGGTGTTGATCCTCTTGTGACATAGCCATGGGCAAATAACCGTGATAGCCGATTGCCGCGACAAAGTCGGGGTCAAAGGAATAGGAAAAACAAAACTCTTCCCCACTGCCCTCTAAAAGAGCAGGTACCCTCTGAAGTTGCTGTTCATTGTTGATCAAATAAATCGTCATCACTCCTCACCGTTAAATCCAATACCCGTTGAAATCATGTTCGTAGTTCCGCCTTTAGGCGGTAAGCCTTGCAGAAAAGCCGCCTAAAGGCGGAACTACGAACTTTTCACAACGACTTCAGAAAGACTCACTATAATTTTATAAGTGTCTGTAATTAAAATACTTATTATTATTTTCCCAATTTAATTCACGGGTATTGACCTTTAAACCTTTCGCATCAGGGAATCAGGTAAGATCTTCAACATGGCCCCCACAACACTCCAAGGCATCTTGGGAACCGTTGATGATTTGACTTTCTTTTCAATCAAGGAAGCCATCAATTTGGCACCTTTTTCAGAGGAAATCACAAACGGTCGATTCGGCAGCATGTCATTCAGGGGAGTGTCAATAAATCCGGGGTGCAGGACCGTGACATCAATATTTTTGTGAGAAACTTCGGCCCTCACACTTTCCAAATAAATACTTAAGCCTGCTTTGGAAGCACAATATGAGGAATTTCGCGGCATTCCCCGAAATGCGGCAACAGAAGAGGTTGCCACAATCTGCCCTTTTCCTTGACTTAAAAAATAAGCAACGGCCGCATCAACAGTGGCCATGGCACCAATTAAATTGGTCTCTATTGTCTTTTGAGCATTCTTGAAGTCACTCTTTCCCACAAGGCCGCCGAGACCAATACCCGCATTCGCAAAAACAATATCAAGCCCCTTCAACGCCTTTGCCATTTCACTCAAAGCACTGGGGATGGACTCATAATCAGTGACATCCAAGGCTTTGATTTCTATAAGAATTGAGGGATGTTTTTTCTGTATTTCTGTTCGTATTTGAATTAATTGATCCATTCGACGAGCTGTCAAGGCCAAAGAATATCCACGTTCCGCAAACTCAAAAGCCAACGCTTTTCCAATGCCGGAACTGGCTCCTGTCATAAAAATTGATTTACTCATACCCACTCTCTGTGAAGATTTTTAATAACGTCCTCCCCCTAGAAATAACCTTCACTATGAATGAATTCCGCTAACATGAAAAGCTGTTTTCAATAATTCGATCAGATTCATCAACGCCCCCTCCTTAAAGCAGGATCATCGCTCGTTTATTTTCATTTTCCAAGAGTCCCCCGTACACTTGGGGATGCACTTTTTGTATTTACATTGAGACAGAATCGTTGCTATAGATCAAGAGGCGAGTTATTGTTGAAAGCAAGAATTTTGCGTTGTCTTCACCTTTTAACAGGTCCGTCAACGCCCTTTATGCTCGAGAAAGGATGACATGTCTTCCAATGCCAGGACAAAACGAAAAAAAATGCTATGGAGTGGAACCTTAATGGGGGTTCTTATCATCCTCGGAATTGGCATTGGACTCATGCCCAGATTGCTACAAGAGTCACCTCACCCCCTCGAAAGTATAGCGATTGCAACCATGCCCCATTCCTTTACGGCCTATTCGGTTGATGTCGCTCTCGAAAAAGGTTATTTTGAAAAAGAAGGATTGGACATTAAGCTAAAATCCTATCCAAATGGGGCCTCAACGCTTAAAGCGGTGAGTCAAGGGATTACGAATTTTGGGGTTTCTTCAGAAACACCGTTCATGCACAGTGCTTTAAATGGCGAAAACATCGTTGCGCTCGCAACCATGATCACTGCCCAAAACCATCTTGCGGTTGTCGCACGAAAAGATCGTGGAATCTTGAAACCCGAAGACCTGAAAGGTAAAACAATTGGAGTTACGATTGGCACCAATGGCGAGTATTTCATCGATCTGGTTTTACTCTTGAATGGAATTTTAAAAAATGAAATCAAAACCGTTCATGTGGAACCCGCTCAGATGGTTGAGGCTTTGATGAAGGGAGATGTCGATGCGATAGCAACGTGGAATCCTCAGATGTACAAAGCACAAAAAAAGCTTGGCACTGAGGGCATCACCTTTAAGGCAGAAGGCTTATATACTCCTTTGTTCCTCCTTACCGCAAGGCGGGATTATGCGACGGCAAACCCTTCAATCACAAAACGAGTACTCCGAGCCCTCATTAACGCCGGAACGTTTATCCACGATCATCCTGAAGATTCGCGTAAACTTGTAGCTCCCTATATTCAAATGGATGAAGCACTGTTAAAAGAGTTAAGCGCAACCTATCAATTTAAAGTATCCCTGGAACAATCACTCCTGGTAACCCTGGAAAAACAATCCGAATGGGCAATACAACGAGGACTGACTCCTCAAACCGAAGTTCCCAATTACCTGGATTACATAGACACTGGACTTTGAACATTTGATTCATGGTTTTAGTTTTAATTATTCAATAATATCAGTGGTTTTATTTTATGAATGAATTAATGCAAGGTTATTATTTCCCGTTTTTCAGGCCAAACCTATCATTAATTCTAATACGA
>JBBCAX010000286.1:0-4920 GCA_051382335.1 Deltaproteobacteria bacterium TL4 | reverse complement strand
TATTGAAATTGAAAAAAAGGGCACAGTGGTTATCGAGTTTGCTAAGATTACAAAAAAATCTTTGAGTTTAGCAGCAAATTGTCTAAAATTTGTAACTCGAAAAGCGTCATAATTGGCGAAGGTATTGTTAAAGGCAGATGCTTTGTGATAGGGATGATTCATAGAGATGACTTTGGGGGATCTCAAGAGCGCGGTTCAATGCCTGTCTGGCGCGACCGTTCATCCGCATCCTCCCTTCTCAGAAGGGCACAGGGAAGCCGCGGCGGCAGAACTTAAAAAAGCGCTTCATATGTTTAACCGATAAAATAACAATTCTTAACGGGAAAAAATTATGGCCGAGAAAGACACAAGGGACTTGAGTGAGAAAGAATTGGAGACAAGTGAGTGGTTGGAATCTTTGGATTATGTGCTTCAGAATGAAGGACATGAGAGGGCACGTGAACTATTGAAAGCCCTGCAGGAACACGCTTATAGTGCGGGAGTGCGCTTCAGCTTTACCGCCAATACGCCTTATAGGAATACAATCCCGGTCAATGAACAACCTGTCTATCCTGGAAACCGGGAATTGGAACGTCGTATCAAGAGTATTATTCGCTGGAACGCAATGGCCATGGTCGTGCGGGCTCAAAGGGGGGATACTCATGTCGGTGGGCATATTTCTTCTTATGCTTCCAGCGCGACTCTTTATGAAGTGGGCTACAACCATTTTTTCAAGGCACGAACTCCCGATTATGCGGGTGACGCGATTTATATTCAGGGACATACCGCTCCGGGACATTATTCCAGAGCGTTTTTGGAAGGCAGAATTTCCCGGGAACAAATCGAAAATTTTCGGAGAGAACTTCAAAAAGAAGGCGGACTTCCTTCCTATCCCCATCCCCGACTGATGCAGGATTTCTGGCAGTATCCAACGGTCTCCATGGGGCTGGGACCGATCCTGGCGATTTATCATGCCCGCTTTACCCGTTACTTGGAAGACCGGGGACTGAAACCTAGAAACGGAGGAAAAATTTGGGCGTTTTTAGGCGATGGGGAAACCGATGAACCTGAAACGCTGGGCGCGATCGGGATGGCTGCCAGAGAAAAACTGGATAATCTGATTTTTGTGGTTAATTGTAACCTTCAACGCTTGGACGGACCGGTCCGTGGGAATTTTAAAATCATTCAGGAATTAGAAAGTATTTTCAGAGGAGCCGGTTGGAATGTGATCAAAGTGATCTGGGGTTCCAAATGGGATCCGCTTTTTGAAAAAGATTCACACGGACTGCTGCAGAAACGTGGTGGAGAAGCCGTTGACGGCGATTTCCAGAAATATTCAGTGGCGGGAGGAAAATACATCCGGGAGCATTTCTTTGGGAAATATCCCGAACTTTTTAAACTGGTGGAACATTTCTCTGATGAGGACTTGGCCAAACTGAACCGGGGCGGGCACGATCCTGAAAAAGTCTATGCGGCTTACAAATCGGCTCTTGAAATGACAGGCGCACCTACCGTCATTCTCGCCAAAACCGTCAAAGGCTATGGCATGGGCGAAGCCGGAGAAGGCAAAAATGTATCTCACCAGCAAAAAAAATTGAATGAGGAAGAATTAAAGGAATTTAGAAATCGATTCAATATCCCCATTTCCGATCAGGATATCGCGGAGGCGCCCCTCTATTGTCCTCCAGAAAACAGCTTGGAACGCCAGTACCTTAAAGCCAGCAGAAACAAACTTGGAGGCTATTTACCCTTCAGAAATCCAACGTGTGCGCGCTTGAAAACCCCGGAAGAAACCCTGTTTGAGGAATTTTACAAAGATTCTGGCGAACGCGAAGTTTCAACAACCATGGTCATGGTGCGCTTATTCTCAAAATTACTGAAGGATCAGGAAATTGGGAAATATATTGTCCCGATTATTCCCGATGAAGCAAGGACCTTTGGCTTGGAGTCATTATTCCGTACCATTGGTATTTATTCCAGCGTTGGACAATTGTATGAGCCTGTTGATAAAAATTCGCTCCTTTATTACAAAGAATCAAAAGACGGACAAATCCTTGAAGAAGGAATCAATGAAGCCGGCGCGATGTCGTCTTTTATGGCCGCGGGAAACGCCTATGCCAATTATGGCATTCCCACCATCCCATTCTTCTTCTACTATTCGATGTTTGGTTTTCAAAGGATAGGAGATTTAGCCTGGGCTGCGGGAGATATGATGTGCCGAGGATTTATGCTCGGGTGCACCGCGGGACGAACCACACTGAATGGCGAGGGGCTTCAGCATCAGGATGGACACAGTCATGTCCTGGCCAGCACCATCCCCAATATTGTAACGTATGATCCCGCGTTCTCTTATGAAATCGCGGTCATTGTCAGAGAGGGCATCCGAAGGATGTATGAACAGCAGGAAAATATTTTCTATTATATCACGCTGGGAAATGAAAATTATCAAATGCCGGAAATGCCGGAAAATTCAAAAGAAGGCATTCTTAAAGGCATCTACAAACTGAAAAAAGGCAAGAAAAACGCCGAGGTCCATTTGCTTGGCAGCGGAAGCATCATCAATGGCGTGCTGGACGCGCAAAAAATACTCGAAACTTATAACGTTTCGGCGGATGTCTGGAGTGTGACCAGCTACAATGAATTAAGACGCGAGGCCTTGGAGGTGGAACGCTGGAATTTACTGAATCCTGACAAAAAACAAAAACAGCCTTATCTCACCAGTCTCCTGGAAAAGGAAAAAGGCGTGTTTGTCGCCGCGTCAGATTATATGAAAATATTACCGGATTCCCTTGCCAAATGGATTCCTGGCACCTTCCTTTCTTTAGGCACAGATGGGTTTGGCTTAAGTGAAACCCGCGAAGCACTCAGAGAACACTTTGAAGTAGACGCTCGTACCATCGCTCTTGCCGCTTTGACCGGTCTTGCAAAAGACGGAAAGCTGGAAAAGTCCGCGGTAAAGAAAGCCTTCAAGGAACTCAAAATAAACCCGGACAAAAGAAATCCCATGAAATAGCTTTGTAACGATACAGCTTTAGGAAAAAGAGAGATAACCCATGGCAAAGGATGAAAAAATGTCAATAGAAATTAAATTACCGGATCTTGGAGATGGAATTGAAGGTGGCGATGTGATCAGCATCATGGTCTCTGTCGGAAATAATATTGCTAAAAATGATCCAATCCTGGAATTGGAAACGGATAAAGCGACCCTGGAGGTTCCAGCCCCTGAAAGTGGTGTTGTCGAAGAGATCAAAGTCAAGCTAGGCGATAACCTGAAAGTGGGGCAGGTCCTGCTCCTCCTTACCCCTGTAGTGATTCTTGGCGAAATAGCTGAAAAACACGCTGAGACGGAAACGGTTTCCGCAAATCTTTTCAAAGCGGAGATTCCTTATGAAAAAGCAAAGAACCTTTCTGTATCGGAACCCTCAACATCCAGACCCTCCTCCGATTCACCGGTTCCAGCGGATCAAACCGTTTCGCCTTCAGCCAGAATAAACGCGTCTTCTGCCAGTCCTAAAAAGCTGGTTCCGGCAGCTCCTTCCGTCAGAAGATTTGCCAGGGAAATTGGTGTGGAGATCGCGGAGGTCCCTGGCAGCGGGGCTTCTGGTAGAATTTCTATGGAGGATGTTAAAAAATATTCCAAAAAAACGCGTTTCTCGGGAACAACCGGCACCTTGGGTTTGTCCTCAACCGGGCCTCTGCCCAATTTCAATATTTTTGGAAAAACAGAACGCCTGGGAATGAACAAAATACGTCAAATCACCGCTCAGGGACTCTCTGCTTCCTGGAACACCATTCCTCATGTGACTCAGTTTGATAAAGCGGATATTACGCATTTGGAAAACTTACGAAAAATAAATAAAGACGCTGTTGAAGAACAAGGTGGAAAATTAACCATTACAGGGATTATTGTGAAGATCCTGGCAATGGCATTGAAGAAATTTCCCAATTTTAATGTCAGTCTCGACCTGGAAAACAAACAGCTCATCCAAAAATATTATTACCATATTGGAGTTGCGGTGGATACGCCTCAAGGCCTGGTCGTTCCTGTCATTCGGGATGTTGACAAAAAAAACATCCTGCAAATTTCCAGGGAACTGACAGAAATTTCCCAGAAGGCACGTAGCCGTAAAGTAACCCCAACCGATCTGCAGGGAAGTTGTATCACCCTTTCTAATCTGGGAGGAATCGCGGGTACAGGCTTTACTCCGATTGTAAACTGGCCGGATGTCGCCATTCTTGGCGTGTCAAAAAGTGAAATAGAACCTGTTTACCAAAATGGAGAATTAAAACCCGCTTTGCGAATGCCGCTTTCCCTTTCCTACGACCATCGTGTCATTGATGGGGTTGCGGGAGCAAAATTTCTTCAATACATTGTGAACGTTCTTGAAAATCCTTTCTTGATAAGTCTGGAAGGCTGACAACTGAAAAGTACAGGGGGCTACCAGAATAGGAGGAACAGGAGTCACTGCGGTTCGTGGAAAGCTATGCCCTATCGGGGTGAAGTTATTAAAAACTCTAACTTTCTGATATGCTAAAGTGGCTTCATAGCGATGTTTTTTGTTAAGGTGAGAAGCCAGTTCTTCAGCCGCTTCATAGCGAAAGGCATCGCTAATGTTCCCCTCTGGATCTTCCTGTTCCAATCTAATTTTGACTTCCAAGGCTCCAATCTCATCAAGCCGTAAAACATTGACCTGATCCAGACTCAACGACGAAATGATTTCTTCAAACTCACCTTCGGTATCATACCAAAAGACGATGCGTTGGTTTTCCGGTACTGTACGAAAAAGTTAGGGAAAACCTGAAAGTTTCCTAAAACAATGATAAAAGGATTTCTTTTTCACAAAATTAGAGAAAGGAATCTCCTCATGGAATTGGATTTTGAAAAGTATAAAGCGCAGCAGTTTTGTGACAATTCGGAGTGTTCGGCTTTCGGCAAAATAG
>JBBCAX010000285.1:0-37894 GCA_051382335.1 Deltaproteobacteria bacterium TL4 | reverse complement strand
TTGAATTCACACTCCTCAAAGAGTTTGCCATCACTCCAGCCAAAACCTTCTTTTAAGATCATCATGGCTACAAGAATACGAACCGGAGCATTAGGGCGTCCCATTGCTTCAGAAAATAGCGCTGAAAATAAGACTTCATCAATTTTGCAGGTGACATATTCGTAAAAACGATTCCACCAGCTACTCGAATCATTCAGTTGACGACCTTTACGAGAACTGAAGTTAAAATCAAAACTACCAAAAAAGTCTTCCTGTTGACTGAGTCCACTTTTGCGAAACATACAGCACACCTATTGTTGAAAAAGAGAGTATCAATGAACAATTCATACTCAGCATATACTGAATATATTTCTCGCAGTCAAGATAGTATTTCGCAAAATTAACAATTATTTCAGATAGTTAATTGTCGTACTTTTCGGAGTAGACTCATGCTATGCATTGCAAAAAAAAACTCTTGAAATCGCCAAAAACAACAACAATGACGTGATTGTTCAAGTCAAAGAGAATCAACCCGCTTTGTTAAAAGATATTCAAATGATAACAAAAAATTCGACAGCCAATCAGGTGTATCACGCTCCTATAGAAAAAAATAGAAACCGTATTGAAATCAGAAATTTCGAAGTTTTTGAAGAATTTTCTCTTTCTGATTCTGAAAAATGGGATTTGGTGGAAGCCATTATAAAAGTTGACCGCGTCAGAGACATTTTTGAGACTAAAACTAAAACCTGGAAACATGAAGAAGAAACCTCTTTTTATATTGCGACCACTGTTTTAGACGTGATTCAATTTTGCTCCATTATTCGTAATCACTGGGGCATTGAAAATAAAAATCATTATCCCAAAGATGTCAGCATGGGGGAAGACGCATCTAGAATTCGGAAAAATCCAGGGATTATGGCAAGATTAAAAAGTTTCGCGCTGAATATTATGAGGGCGAATAACGTAAAAAATATTAGCAAAGAACTATTTGAAAATGCGCTGGATATGGAAAGAATCTTAAATTATAAAGGTATCGGCATAAATTACGCCAATTAGAAGTGAACAGCCCTGGGGGAGAGGGACTGGGAATGCTCCAATTTGCTCAAAGTTCAACCCTTCGCGAGCGGAACCTGTTTGAACATAATCATAAAATGATTTTGCAGGTTTGCTTTTCAAATACAATGCGACATATTCAGAAAATTCTTTTCTCTTAATGCGTATCACACAAACATGCTGATTTACATTTGCACGAGCTAATCCCAATGGTGTAATGCAAGTACGCCCTAGCGATGCTCCCGTTATATTCAATAAAATATCTTTTTCTTTTACTCTTGACCATGCCATTTCTTCATCGATTTTTTCGTCAATATGAACAACATCATCTAAATACAAACCATCATCATAAACGTTCTGGCTTCGTAAAAATAAAACACCTTCACTCTGGTATACATCTGCTCCACCTGTTGGGGTTTTGCCACTACCTATGCGTGTCGTCAAATGGGCAAGTTTCCAAATCTCCCAATGCTCCGGTATATCCCCCAGCCATTCCACGCCGGAGGGTTTCAGCCTGACCGTTGCATCCAGCCCCTTGGTGACAGCACGGGAAATGAGCGCCGTGCGTTGTTCCGCCAGCAGTTTCAAGAGTCGCTGTTTTTTGGCAATGAGTGAATCAATGCGCCCCGTCTCACGGTCGAGAAAAGCGGCGATGGCTTGCTGTTCGGGGAGTGGGGGGAGAGAAATTGCTACATCATGAATATAATTCCTATTCAATGTCCCAACTGCACTTCCAGCACTTAAACTTTTTAGGTCAATAACAAGAAGCAGATAATATGAAAATCTAGGAATAGACCCTTTAAAGTGTTGAATAAATAATGCGGTATTATGTGCCCAAAAATCTTCTTCAACATAATTAACTTCTCCGACACTACCGCTACGACCAACAACGACGCAGGGTCCTCTTGTTGTAAATTGATTGTGAAATCCAATAATCCCATTTGAGCCGAAAACTGGGTAATTGCCATCTATGAGTTCTTCTATTGGAAGATCTACTCCTCTTGAAAGCCAAACAGCATATTTGAATCTTTTTTGTATCCAATGTTCCGGCACCTCCCCCAGCCATTCCACGCCGGAGGGTTTATATTGGGGATAGGGTTTGTGTTTCATGCTTTTCGTGTTTTTTGTGTTTAAATCCTCATTCATCACCGTCCTCCGTATCTTTGCCGGATTTGATCTGTTTCGCCGATTCTTTTGGAGGCAGAAAATTTTCAGCGGTAACCACGCTTTTTCCAGTTTTTGCTTCCAGCTCAAGCCGTGCCCCTTTGGCGATTTTACCGCCCTTCTTGCCCACTTCGGAATTCTCTACCATACCGCTGGCATTGACACTTTCGGCAATTTGTCGGGTTGACAGTTCGGCAAGAGCAGTAAAAATAAGTTCAGCCTCACTCATATGATCCCGCAGATTCTGGGATTTAAGTCCCTTTATTTCTTTATGTTTTTTAATCGGAACACCGCTCCATTCCTGATGAATAATATTGGTCAGGATTGCGTATTCTTTATCGCCCTTGATTTCGTGGTCTTTCCAGTAATCGGTAAGTTTATTGCGGGTTTCTTGCCCCATCATCCGCTGTTGTATCCATTTTTCGCTTCTCCCGTGCTGCTGCCAATATTCACGGGCGCGATCAAGAGACCGGGCGGGGTCGCTCATGTCCTGAATACGTTCATAGCCTACTTTGGCCAGCCATAGTTTTATCGGCTCGGCTTTGGGACTTGGTACCGATTGAATGAGCCTCAAGAGTGTTTCCGGGCTGGCGACATCGGTTAAGCGCATTTTTCCGTCTTCAGCGGTCATTTTCAACTGGTGACAATTTGTCACCGTTTGACTGCCTTCCTTTTTGAGCCGCTCTTTTAGCTTGTTCCAATATTTTCGTGCGGTTTGATAATCGGACTGGCTGGTAAGTACCGCAATAATATCCACCACCGAAAAAAGCCAGGTTTCGGTTTTTTCATCGTACACACGCCGGATTTGCTGATTTTCGAATACGGTGAGGGTTGTTTCTTGAGTCATGGGATATCTCCTTTTACAGATTCATTGGGTAAGCACTGCGTTTCAAATCGAATTCGTTTTAAACCATTCCACGCCGGAGGGTTTATATTGGGGATAGGGTTTCAATTTCATGCCTTTCGTGTTTTTCGTGGTTAACCCCTCATTCATCGTAAGCCTCCGATTGAGCTTTTCCGGCTTCGAAAAGTGCTGTCCATTCATGCATTTTTTGCTTGAGCAGGGCTTTGGGAATCATTTTTGTCTCATATTCAGCCACCAGGGCAGGAGAAAGGGTGCGGTTCAAGGCATATTCCACCACCTCATCATCTTTGCTGCGGCATAACAGTACCCCAATGCTAGGTTTTTCGTGGGGGCGTTTGTGGTCCCGATCCAGAGCTTCCAGATAAAATGAAAGTTGTCCCAGGTGCGCAGGCTCAAATTTCACCGTCTTCAGTTCAATAGCCACCAGGCATTGCAGATCACGATGATAAAATAGCAGATCAAGTTCAAAATCAGTATTTCCCACTTGCAGACGAACCTTTTCACCGACGAAGGTAAAACCATGCCCCAGTTCCAGAAGAAATTTGCGGAGATTCTGCACCAGGGCGGTTTGCAAATCGGACTCGGTATGGGGATCGGAAAGGTTTAAGAAATCCAGCAAATAGAGGTCTTTGAAAACGCCCTCAGCATTTTGGGGTAAAACTCGCGGCAGTGCCGCGAGTTTTTGATCGGCGAGCATAGTTCGTTCAAAGGTGCTAGATTGAATTTGACGAGCCAACTCTCGATAAGACCAATTTGATCGAGTCGATGAAATTAAATAAAACTCTTTTTCTTCCAAGGACTTACACTGTGCTAAAAGGAGCAGATGCTTCGACCACGATAATTCTCGCAACAGTGTTGCGAGTTTTTCATTGTCGGCATAAGTTTCATAGAACTGCTTCATACGCCAAAGATTAGATGCTGAAAAACCTTTGATATCTGGAGCTTTTTGGAATAGCCATTCAGCAAGTTGCTTCACAATCCCTTTCCCCCATCCTGACTCAGCCACTTTGCGGGAAAGGCATTCCCCTACAGACCAATAAGTTTCGATGAGAGCGACATTGACAGCGTGAAACGCACGATTGCGCCCCTCCTGGATGAGTCTCAAAACTTCAGAAAATTCATTCTCTTGCGGCAATTTGTTTTTCATACACTTCCTGTTCTCCTCAATTAAAAAATCTTTTCGTGTATTTCGTGGTTTATTTCACATCCGCACTTCCAGTAATCTCAGCCAACATAGCCACAATTTCCGTTTCCAGTCCTTTGATATCGTCGGCAATAGCTTCCAGAGCGCGGGGAGGCTCATAGCGATAGAAATGACGGTTGAGGGGAATTTCATAACCGACTTTTGTTTTACTGAGGTCGATCCAGGCATCAGGCACATGGGGGAGCACTTCACGCTTGAAGTATTTATCAATATTTTCCTTGAGGGGTACGTTTTCAGTATCGCGCAGGTCGGCATCGGCTTCAGAATTGCCTTTAGCATCCCGGCAGATTTCGGCAGTTTCATCATTTTCGCTTAGGGCTTCCAGAACTATTTTCAGCTCGGGAGCAGACAAGCGAACTCCCGATTTCTGGTCGATAGCTTTTAGTTCTTTCAAGAAAATGAGGCGGTCTTTGAATAATTTTCCGGCTGTAGCTTTAGCCAAATCACCCAGCATGGTTTTAATCGCCTGTTGACGTTTAGTTCCAGCTTCAATTTCCTGTTGACGAAGGGTCTCGTTTTTCTTGTCGCTTTCAGCAATCTTCTGGAATCCGCGAAGGTCTTCCAAAAGGGCGATGCGTTCGATACTTGCCTGAAAATTCAGGCGCAAAGGTCGCTCAACCGTGATTTTATTGTACCCGAAGTCGGCATTATCAAAAATTTTACTGACAATCACCTGTTTTTTGATGCCATCCATTTCCACGGTGCGGGATTCGTTGTGTTGGTAATTGCCGTAAATTTTACTAATCTGTGCAATCTGGTTTGGTCGATTTTCTTCACCGTCACCAATCTGATTCCGCTTGTTCCCAAGGCTCTTGCGCATCTTGACGAAGAACTCCCGTGCATCGATAAGCTGAATCTTTCCGGTACGGCGTTTTTCCTTTCGATTGGTGACAATCCAGATGTAAGTTGAGATACCGGTGTTATAAAAAAGCTGATCCGGTAGAGCGATAATCGACTCCAGCCAGTCATGAGTAATAATCCACTCACGAATGTTTGATTCACCACTTCCCGCGTCCCCGGTAAAAAGAGGAGACCCATTGAATACAATCCCGATACGGCTTCCGCCTTCTTCCGGTTGGCGCATTTTGGAAATCATGTGCTGAAGGAATAACAATGAACCGTCATTAATACGAGGAGTACCCGCCCCAAAGCGACCATCATAGCCAAGGGTTGATTTTTCATTTTCAATCATTTTTTGCTGTTGTTTCCATTCCACGCCAAAGGGGGGATTAGCCAGCATATAATCGAATTTTTCCTTGGGAAATCCGTCTTTCTCAAAGGTACAGTCAGGCTTGATATTGTCCGAATCTTCGCCCTTGATCAGCATATCTGCTCGGCAGATCGCATAGGCTTCATCGTTCCAATCTTGTCCGAACAGGTGGGGCTGGGCATCATTGTTTAATTTTCTGATATAGTCTTCCGCCACCGAGAGCATACCGCCAGTACCGCAAGCAGGGTCATAGATGGATTTGACTACATGGCTTTTCCTCAAGTCTGTTTCAGGGGAAAGAAGCAAATTGACCATCAGCTTGATGACTTCGCGGGGAGTAAAGTGTTCTCCTGCCTCTTCATTCGATTGTTCCGCACCGATCCGAATCAGTTCCTCAAAGACATAGCCCATCTGCATGTTGTCCATATTCGACGGAGAAAGATTGACTTCATCCGAAGCAAACTTCTTGACTACATTGAACAGCAGATTTTTCTCATTCATTTTGTTGACTTGGGAACCAAAGTCCAACTTCTCGAATATCTGCCTCACATTAGGCGAAAAGGCGTTAATATAGCTATTGAGGTTCGGTGCAATTTGATTCGGGTCATCCAGTAGTTTTTTAAAAGTCAATTTTGACAGATTGTAAAAAGGGACACCGAATGTTTCTCGAAGTTTAGCGCTGACCATAGTTTCTGATTTGCCTTTAAGTTTATCAAACTGCACCAGTACTTGATCTTTGGTCGGTTCAAGAATGCAGTCAAAGCGCCGTAGAATAGTCAAAGGGAGAATGACTTTTCGATATTCGTTGCGTTTAGGGGCCACGGAGCAAATTGCAGATACTCCAGATAAAACTTACGGTCTGACTATGCGTTTGTACTGACATTAATATTTCCTATTCTTTAGAGTAATTTTCTATTCAATTGTTTGTCCCCATTACATTGCAATAATCTGATGCTGGATGTCTAAATACTTTACTTTCATCCTTTCCATTTTCCATCCATAGAGCTTTCCCTTCCAAACACCACCCAACTTTTTGACTCGCCTCCTGTAACTGGTGGGAACTCTTTGATCCAATGGGGTTGCCTCTAAGTTCGGCCATTTTGACGGTAGCCCTGGGTTTCGTCCCAGGGGATACTGCGCACATTGTTCCTCGGGGCGAAACCCGAGGCTACCCCTGGCCGAAGTTAGACCCAACCCCGATCCAATCACACCAAGATTTTTGTTTGCTCCATAGGACACCCACTAAAAACGCAGTTTATAGTTTAAAACTCAAAAGAGAGTTGAACGGTCGGTTGAATCTTCTGAACATACCCATGCTTGAGGACTTCCACCTTTTTGCAGGCAGCCTCTTTATCCGCGTACCCAAAGAGACTCATCCTTCCCTCGGTTCCAATGCGCCCCCTGAGAGTCCTTACCACAATGGAGGATTTAAGGACAGCCAATAAATAACTGATGTTACATGTATAGATTTTGCAAAAAGCTGTTTTTTGCTCGGAGATTCCAGTTCTGCGACAAAGGGCATGGGGCATGGGGCATGGATAAGTGTTCGAATGGAAATGCTTTCCAATCCCTATTCCCCACCCCCTCTTGACTAGATTTCGATTTCTTTTGCAGATTATGGTGTGCTGCAAAATTCAGACACGTAACATCAGTAAATAATTCAGAATTATTTACATGCTTGCCTTTTCCTCAAACACGAACTTTCTGCAGATTCCGATTAATTCTCTTGAAACCTCTAGGGGATTATACTAAAAAGCCGGGTAAGGACTTCATCGTGAGGATACATAGAGAGGCGCAAAAAGAAAAAAGTATATAAACTGAGAGCAGCATGTCAAGGAAGGATACCGCTGTAATTATTCCGGCAGCAGGGAAGGGACAGCGGATGGATGCCGGATGTAATAAATTGTTACTCCCGCTAGGGGCGAAGACGATTCTGGAACGAACCCTGCTTGTCTTTCAAACTCATCCCCGTATTTCGCACATCTATTTGGTTGTTGCACAACAGGACCATGACGTGTTACAGCCTTTAATTGAAGGACAGGAACAGCAGATAACAGAGGTGACGGGAGGAAAAGAGCGTCAAGACTCAGTTTATAATGCGTTGATGGTGATTCAACAACAACCCCAAATGCCAAAATGGATTTTGGTTCACGATGGAGCCAGGCCTTGGTGTTCTCATGCGTTAATTGATCAGGTGTTGAAACAGTGTGCCCAGTCAAAAGCGGTGATTCCCATTGTGCCCTTAACGGATACCATTCGACAAGTGTCTTCTGACCAGACGAAGGTTCTGGATCGATCACAGTTATTTGCGACACAAACCCCCCAAGGCTTTCAAACAGAATTACTCCTTCAGGCGTATCAGCAAGCAAGGGAAGAACAATGGCAAGTCACCGACGATGCTTCTTTATTTGAAAAAATGGGAATGAAGGTAGACACCGTCCCAGGAGAAATTTTTAATCTCAAAATCACGACACCGCTGGACTTACAATGGTCTCAATGGTGGTTAAGTACCCAACACACTTCGAGGAAGAATGACTATGAAAATTGATGGGAAACGCTGGCTTTATCAATTCTTGCTTACAGGGCTTTGCTTAAGTCTTGCCACCGTTTTGTTTGCGGTTCCCCCCAAAAGCACTCCAGCGCCTGCAAAGGGACAGGTTTATATCAACCTTCCCGCCACGATTGACTTGACCCAATTCATCAAAATCATTGCCTCTGAGACCAACACGGTTTTTGTTTATGAAGAAAAGAATCTGCGTGGAAAAATGTCTATTACGTCTCCACCCAATATCAAAGTAACTCCTGAGGATGCGTTTTTTATTTTTGAACAGTTGCTTTCCACCCAAGGACTGACGATGGTCCGGAGAATCGACAGTAATATTGTGGAAATTATACCGTCCCGAGACGCCCGTTACGCAAAGTTGGAAATGTCAAAGGAAGGAGGCGCACCGGTTAAAGACCCCAAAAATGAATTTCTGATGCAGTTGATTCACATCCAATATGCGGATCTCAAAATGATCAAAGGGACGTTGTCCCCGATTTTTTCAAAAACAGGAGTGATCATCACTTACGATCCCCTGGATTTATTAATCGTCATTGACACTCAGGTTAATGTTCAACGGATTGTGGAAATTGTGAATGTTCTGGATGTTGAGGAACCTGAAGCCAGCAGGCAACAGGTCACCCTTTATCAAACGAAGCACAGCCAGGTGAAAGATATTCATCGCACAGTCTCCAGTTTGTTTACCAATATTGTCAGGAATGGACGTCGGGAAAATATAAAATTTATTATTGAGGAACGATTAAATTCTTTGATCATCCTGGCTAATAAACTCATGACAGAGGAAATCTTGGATTTTTTAGAAAAAATTGATATCAGTGCCCAGGGTGCCGGAGCCACATTAACCGTCTACGAACTCAAATTTGCCTCTGCCAATGTACTTGCGCCCTTGCTGACTAAAATATTTCAAACATCGTCCAACGCTCCATCGCTGACGGTCGCGCCGACATCGCCACCCGCGACAGCACCGGCGGCACCAGTCCCCGCAGCACCTCCGAAAGTCGATGAGGCCTCTTCCTCCTTGAAGCTCACAGACTCCGTTCCTGTTGCGACAAAGATTATGCCCTTTGACAACCTGAATGCGTTAATTCTCATTTCAGATTCAGGCACAACAGAAGAAATGATCAATCTTATCAAAAAGCTGGATGTCGCTCGAGGGGATGTAAAAATCAGGTTACATCCTTTGAAATTCGCCTCCGCGAAAATCGTGGCCCCCCTGCTTTCCCGAATTTTTTCTGACCAAATTGTGGCCGGAAAAGGCACGGGAGGAACCGCCGTAGGAAGTCCTGTTCAAATCTTTGCGGAAACGCGTTTAAATTCGCTTTTAATTATTGCGGATAATTTTTCCACGCTGCGTGTTTTGAATTTGGTCAATGAATTAGATGTTCCTGAAGGCAACAGTAGTTTTAAAATCACGTTTCACCTCCTGCAATATGCGTCAGCGACCGATGTCGCGGAGATGTTAAAGCAAGTCTTTGCCCAGCAAGCTCAAGTCGTCAAAGACAAAGCACCGGATGTTGATTCAGATATCAAAATCATTCCGGAAAAAAGACTGAATGCCTTGCTCATCATCGCCAACCCGCAAACCACGGAAAAAGCGATGGATTTGATTGACAGACTGGATGTTTCCGTAGGTGAAGGCCAGGGGAACTTCAAGGTTTATCCTCTGGAATACGCGGTCGCGAAGGATCTGGCCACCTTATTGAAAGAATTAACCAAAGGCATCGCGACCGTTTCCGCGGAGGCGATCCCTAAAACTCCGGCAACCCCCGATAAAAAGGGCGCGGATATTTCCATCAGTGCCGATGAGGCCACCAACTCTCTTTTGATTTTTGGTCCTAATGAAGTTTTCCCTACCTTGGACCGGATCATCAAGCAGTTGGATATTCGCCGGTTACAAGTTTATGTTGAAGCGATGGTGGTTGAAGTCTCACTCAGCAAAAGTCTTGAACTTGGTGTGAACTGGACCGCAGGAGGCCCTGCCAGCAAAAATTCCCTTGCCGCCGCCAGTTTTTCAAAAAATGTCAATGTCCTTTCAGAAGAACAGGCGCCTTCAAACCTTGCGAATCATACCTTGGGTTTTGTCGGTGGAAAACAGTTAACGCTGGGAGGAAGCAAATTCTTCAGCTTTGGTGCTTTCATCAAAGCCACTCAAACAGACTCTGAAATCAATGTGCTCTCCAATCCTCAACTGTTGATGTTGAATAATGAGGAAGCGACTATTAACGTCGCGACGGTTGTCCCTGTAGGGACCAATTCGGTTGTTGATGCCAATGGAAACCGAACCACTCAGATTGAATATCGTGATGTAGGGATTTTACTGACCATTCGTCCTCAAATCAGTGGGGAAGACAGTATCCGTCTGGTGGTTAAGGAAACGTCCAGTAACATTGTCGCCAAACCCGTGGATATTGATCAGTCGGGGGTGGTGACTCTTAAGCGTGAATTACAAACCGCGGTTTTAACCGGGGATGGCGATATTGTCGCGCTAGGAGGCTTGATCAACGAAAAAGTCTCTTCAAGCGGTTCTAAAGTTCCAGGTCTTGGGGATCTTCCCTTACTCGGATGGTTATTTCGGAATACCAGTAATGAGGTTGAAAAAACCAACCTGATCCTCTTCATTCGCCCCAGAATTATCAGAACCCAGGAGGATCTGATTGAAGTCACGAAAAAGGTCGACAGTCGTTATCATGACGCAGCCAAAGGAAAGGCCTTATCCGGTGATGTCGTTAATGAAATTTTATCCCCCCAATCCCTCAGGAAAAACAATCGATGAATGTTCCGGTTTCTTATGAGATGAATACCATTCCCGATCTTTACAATCCTTTGGATGTCAAACTCAATGTGTTTGAGGGGCCTCTGGACCTGCTCCTGCATTTGATTCGTAAGAAAGAATTGAATATCTATGAAGTTCCGCTTTCTGAGTTGACGGCGTCATATCTCGCCTATTTGGCGTTGATGCAAACCATCAATCTGGATCTTGCAGGCGAATTTTTGGAAACAGCCGCGTTGTTAATCCTCATCAAATCCCGTCAACTACTCCCTCAGCCTGAAGTTGAAGAGGAAGGAGAAGAGGAAGATCCTGAGGAGCTTTTGCGGCAGAGGTTGATTGAGTATCAACGCTATAAACAGGCCGCTTATGAGTTATCCTTGCGTGATCTCTTGGGCCGGGATGTTTTTTCAAGACCGACTCAAGAACATGAAAAAAAGGCAGAGCTTAGCGGGGATGAATTGATTTTTGAAGAGCTTTCCGTTTATATGCTGATGGAAGCGTTTCAGAAAGTAATACACCGAAAACCCAGGCTTACATCCCATAAAGTGGAACCTGAAGTTTACCGGATAGAAGATCGTATCAACGAACTCATCCTTCACTTTGCACAATTTCGACAATGTTTATTTGAAGATTTATTTGATGCGGACACCACTCGTCCTTCAATCATTTTAACCTTCATGTCTCTTTTAGAGATGGTCAAAATGAAGCTTCTTTGTCTTCGACAAATCACCACGTTTGGTGCCATACATTGTATCGCCCACGAAGATTTCCGGAAGAATGAAAAGAAATGGCACGAAATGGTGGACAAGGATCAATTGGATATAGTTTAAACAGAACTTTATTAATCAAAGAGGCTTATGAAAGTTTTTCGTTTTTGCCTGCTGCTCGTGGGAATCTTAACTTGCCTGGTTTCAGTGGGATGTGATGACAGTGGCGAAAATAATTTTTTCAGTGACTGTAGCAGTTTGTCTGCGGATGCCAGTTCTGACGCGGAGTGTAACGGCGGCAGTTCCGGTTCCAGCAGTAGTGAGACGTCTGGTCGCGGTGATGTTTACGCGGGTTCAGGGACTAAAGGTAATTCAAACGGAAAGGGTACGGCCGCTCAGTTCAGTCTGCCTTCAGGGATTGTTTTTGATGAGAGCGATAATCTCTATGTAGCGGATTTGGGAAATTTGCAAATTCGAAAAATCGATACAGAGACCGAAGTGACTACATTTTCTGGCGGGAATAATAAAAACAGTCTTGACGAATTGGGCGTTCCTGCTTCTTTTGAGGGCCCCGACTTACTCACCCTTAATAAAAATACAGGAATGCTTTACCTTTATGATCAGGTGAGTCAGGTCGTCCGTCAAATCTCACAAGAAGGAAAAGTCACGACCTTCACAGACACCAAAAATAAATTCCATAATCCTCAGGGAATGACCGTGGATGCACAAGGAGTACTCTACATTGCGGATACTGAAAATCACCAGATCGTCGCGCTAAAAAGCACGGATATCGGAATTGAAATTTCAACACTGGTTGGAAATGGCTCCCCCGGTTATACAGATGGCAGTGCCGAACAAGGTTCCACCGTACAATTTAACCGGCCGTGGAGTATTATTTACTCCAGTCAAGAGGATGCGCTCTTTGTGACGGATTTCGGAAACCTTTGCATTCGCAAGATTACCCTCGTTAGCAAGAGCGTTGAAACCATTGCTGGCGGCGTCTATGGAAATAGTGATGGTCCAGGTCTATCCGCCAGTTTTTCGAATCCCAAGGCCATTACCGTTGATTCAGCAGGCAATCTGTATCTCATTGATAGTTTGAATGATGTGCTTCGAAAAATTGCTGCTCTGGACCGAACCGTCACCACACTGAGTCAACTGAATAAGGAAGTTATTGTTACCGGAGCGAACAGCCTTGCCGTCGATAGTTCTGATCATGTTTACCTTGCGGATACACTCCATCACCGCATCTTAAAAGCCGTGACCCAATAAAATTGTTAGAACCATGGCACTCCTTGAAGGCATGATAAATGCTGTGCTAAATGGGGACAGAATGTTTTTAAGGCACAAGAATTAAATAACTTCCCCTTTTAACGCGGAGGACTCAGAGGAAATTATTTAATTTTATTTTTCCGCGGTTCTCTGCGTTCTTTGCGTCTCTGCGTTAAAAATAAAGGCACCTGGCTTTTTACCAAATGGGTAAATTATTTAATTTTCATTCCTAACAACCTAGGAAAACCTGAACTGCGAAAACGATGAGTTCTGGAAAATATTGCCGAATGTTTACCTGACGCTTGAAGTCCCAGCGAAAGACTCCCAAGAAACTGTTCAGGAAAATCCATAACCGCAAAGAAGATTCAACGTTTCCGATATTGGAGGTCTCATGGGCGAAATGACTCAAGAAGAGATTGATGCCCTGTTAGGTGGAGGACCCGCTGCGTCCACGCCCGCGTCATCAGGTGAAATGGATCAGAGTGATATTGATGCCCTGTTGAATGGTACCGCTTCTGTTTCTGTGCCCTCAGGTGAAATGGATCAAAGTGATATTGATGCCCTGTTGAATGGCGCCGCTTCTGTTTCTGTGCCCTCAGGTGACATGGATCAAAGTGACATTGATGCCCTGTTGTCCGCGGCTGCGGACGGCTTTGGGGTTGATCACAGCGCGGCCAAACATCCAGTCGCTGCTTCGTCTCAAATGGACCAAGGTGATATCGACGCGTTATTGGCGATGTCCTCGGTTAGAGCGGAAGGTGAGACCGAGGAAATAGATGACTTAAGTCTCGATGGTGACATGGCGTCCTTGTTGGCTGAGATTCAAAATGACACGAGCATGTCCAATGCGGGAGGGGAAGTTAATATTGATGATTTGCTCACTGAAATTCAAACGGATTCAGCTTTGTCCTCGGGAGGAAGTTTTGCGAAAGGCGGTATTCAATCCTTAATTGATTCGGCTAAAACTTCAGCGGCTCCTCTTGCGGAGGAAGAAGAACCTGGGGTGAATGTTGACTTTTTGCTCGACATGAAGCTCACATTGACTTTTGAAGTGGGACGGTCCAAAATGTTAATTTCGGACCTGCTCTCCTTAGGTCAAGGTTCTGTGATTGAACTTCACCGTTTGGTTGGCGAGGATCTGGACTTGTTTGTGAGTGGAAAATTAATTGCTAAAGGAGAAGTCGTCGTTGTTAACGAAAAATTTGGCGTCCGGATCATTAACATTGTGACGCCGCAACAAAGAATTCAGTTAATGGGCGGTATGGACAAACTGTCATAGTCTCCTCAAAATTATTATTGAAATAGCCTGCTCCATGAATGATCCACTATCCCCTGATTGGAATCTTGATTCTTATTATTTTGACTTACCGCCTGAACAGATTGCGCAACATCCCCCAGAACAACGAGGCACTTCCAGGATGATGGTTCTGGCGAGGAACTCAGACGAGATCCTTCATCGGAATTTTCAGGATTTTCCCCATTATTTACCGCCGAAGACAACCCTTATCCTTAATAATACACGGGTTCTGCCTGCCCGCTTACTGGGCGAACGTGCGACAGGGGGACAATTTGAAGCCTTATTGGTTAAGGAACAGCAACCGGGAGTCTGGCAAGCTTTGGTCAAAAAGGCGAGACGTATTAAACCTGGAGAAGCGCTTGCTTTTTTTGACAAGCGGATTCTTGCCAAAGCCCTGCATCGTCTGGAAGAAGGCAGTTGGCTGTTGGCTTTTGAAGAAGGCGAATCCTTAATGGAGCGTTTGAATGATTTTGGATTGGTGCCCTTACCTCCTTATATCAATCGCGACAAGGCGACAGAACAGATCAATCAACAAGATCGGCAACGCTACCAAACCTGTTTTTCTAAAAACGTAGGTGCCATTGCCGCACCTACGGCAGGACTGCATTTTACCCCTGAAATGTTGGAAATCTTACGGCAGCGGGAGGTTCGTGTTATTGAAGTGACCTTGCATGTCGGACGAGGAACCTTTACCCCCGTTGTGGAACAAGATATCCGGAAGCATCCTATTCATTCCGAGTATTTTGAAATTACTCAGGAATCCCTGGCCTTGCTGTGTGAAAGCCTTGAAAGCAAGAGAACGGTGATCGCTGTAGGAACAACCGTGGTAAGAGTCCTGGAAACCCTGGCGCAACATCAGTTTCGGAAAGCCTCAGGATGGACCGCCGCTTATCTTTATCCACCTTATACTTTTCAAGTCACCCAGGGCCTGTTAACCAACTTCCACCTGCCTCGTTCATCGCTGTTAATGCTGGTTTCCGCCTTTTACGAGCGGGAACGTCTCTTAAAAGCGTATCACCAGGCGATAGAAAATCACTATCACTTCTTCAGTTATGGTGATTGTATGCTGATTCTTTAGCAAGAAAAGAACCGGTTCAGAACGTTAACAAACTGTCGCCGGAAAGTGTGCGCAAAATAACATAGGAGAAAAACATAAATGTACAGACTGACTCCATCGGTACGCAGGGCTTTACGTGAAGCGGAAGAACAATTCCAACACAAAGAAACGAAAGAGTGTCAGGAACTGACAATTCAAAATCAATTCCTGAGGACCGTATTGAATTCCCTTTCTCATCCCTTCTATGTTTTAGATATCAAGGATTACACCATTATCCTTGCCAATCCAGCCGCGAATAAGGGGGATTTAGACACCCCCTCCTATTGCTATGCCTTAACGCACAGAAGGTCGAAACCTTGCGAAGGGGAACACCCCTGTCCTCTCAATATCGTGAAAAAGACAAAGCAAGCGGTCGTGGTAGAGCATATTCATTATGATATCGAGGGAAATGTCAGAGAGGTTGAAGTGCACGCCCATCCTGTTTTCGATAAGGATGGAACTTTGATCCAGATGATAGAATATTCCCTGGACATCGCTGACCGCAAGCGATCCGAACTTGAATTAGCCCGCTTTCGAGCGGTGATGGATCAGGCTAAAGACGCTATTCTTATCACAAACGCTCGGACAGGACAAATTATCGATGTGAATGAAACGACTTGTCAGTTGCTGGGGTATTCCCGTGAGGAACTTCTTAAGCTTAGTGCCAAACACGCTGAGGTAGGATATCTGGAAGCTCCTGAGTTGTGGGATCACTACGCGAATCTTGCCAAGAGCAAAGGAACAATCTTTCTGCCTCAAGGATTGCAGCGATGTAAAGAGGGGCGTCAATTTCCTGTGGAAGTGTCCATTTCGTATGAGCAATTTGAAAATCAGGATTATATCTTAATTGTTTTTCGTGACATTACTGAGCGCAAGCAAGCGGAAGAAGCCATCAGAAAAATAAATAAGGAGCTTATCGCCGCGAATGAAGAAATTAAAACAACCCAAGCCCAACTGATCCAGTCAGCAAAACTGGCCTCCTTGGGAGAAATGGCGACGGGAATTGCTCATGAATTGAATCAGCCCTTACAGATTATTAGCCTGAAGGCTGAGAGAGAACTTAAATCTATTAAGAAAGGCAGCAAAGAGACAAAACAAACTTTTGAAAAGATTCTGGCTCAGATAAAACGCGCTTCCCTCATTGTGAATCACTTGAGAACATTCGGCAGAGAGACCCTCCTGCTCCAAATCAAAGCAGAAGATATCAATCAAATTATTGAAGATTCATTCCTGCTCCTGAATGAGCAATTGAAACTCCACGGTATTGAAGTCAAGCGGGAGTTAGCGGATAAGCTGCCTCTGGTGAGCTGTCAAGCAATCCAGATTGAGCAGGTGCTGACCAATCTTATCACTAATGCCAGAGACGCCATGGAATCCGAGATGCCAAACCGTTCAGAACCAAAGCAAATCACGGTTCGCTCCCGTCAACAGGCAAATTGGATCATAATGGAAATGGAAGATACTGGCGAGGGCATCCCGGATGAGATTCAAAAGAAAATCTTTGACCCCTTCTTTACCACCAAGGAAATAGGCAAAGGAACCGGTCTGGGATTATCTATCAGCTATGGGATCATCAAGACGCACGGAGGCCGCATCGAAGTGGAATCCAAAGTAGGTCAGGGGACACTGTTTCGTATTTTTCTGCCTGTAAAATAAACTAGACTCAGAATGGGGGAAATCTTCATTTTTGTGGTGCGCTCGCTTCGCTTAAGCGGCACCCTACTTATGCGCAAGTTCTATTCTTCGGACAGAAGCCTTGGAACAAGGAAAACTTGTTCCTTAACTCAACAATGGAGAAAAACCATGAAACTTTTAGTAGTCGATGACGAAGTGGATCTGTTGGCAGAAATCGCTGAAGATTTAACCGAACAAGGACATACTGTCACCACCGCGGAGAATGGAAAACAAGCCTATGCCCTCTTTTCAGAAAAAACACAGACCTTCGACGGGGTTCTGAGCGATGTGAGAATGCCCGGAATGAACGGCATGGAATTGCTGACACGCATCAAACAGGACGATCCTGAAACACCAGTGGTGCTCATTACCGGACATGGCGACGTAAAAATCGCTATTGAGGCTTTGAAACTGGGAGCGCTGGACTTCATTCTCAAACCCTTTAAGTTGGAATCGCTGTATGCCGCTATATCACGGATGGAATCGCTTCAATATTCAAAGAAGGAATTGAGGGAAATCCTGCCTTTTGTAGCTCCCATCCATCTGAGAATACCCAGCCAAACCCGGTTGATCAAAGGGATAAGTGCTTATCTCCAAAGTCAATTCCAGGTTCTCTGCCACTGGTATGGACTGAGTCTCCACGAAATCAGTGTGTGTTTGCAGGAAGCTTTAATCAATGCCATTGTCCATGGTAATCTTGAAATCTCCTCCAAACTGAAAGAACAAGCCTGGGAGAAGTTTGAAATGCGAGTCAAAAAGAGAGAAGCCTCAGCGAAATTTGGAAAAAGAACAGTCGAAATCTGTTATCAGGCAACTTCGGAACACCTGACTTTTGAAATCGAAGATCAGGGCAAAGGTTTTGATTACCGACGTTTTCCGGAGTCCTCGCCCACTGAGAGTCTGCGCTTCAGCGGAAGAGGTTTGATCTTGATCCGCGCCTTTATGGATGAAGTGACCTGGAATGAGAAAGGAACCCGCATCAAAATGGTCAAATATCTTAAGCGCGTAGATAAAAAAAAGAGGTTATCGTGAATAAAATCTTAAGGAAGGAACAGAAAAATGAAGAACGCAAACGAAACGAGAGGGCACTTCAGGAATCATACCAAATCATAAAGCATCAGCAAGCCCAACTTGACGCGGAATTGGAACAGGCCAAAATGACGCAAAAAGTCCTTTTTCCCGAAAAACCTCCTGTTTTCCACAAAACTCAAGTTGTCTGTAAATATATCCCCATTCAACAGCTTGGGGGAGATTTTTATGATGTGTTTGAAGTTGAGAAAGATAAACTGGGTATTATGGTGGGAGACGTAACCGGACACGGTATTTCAGCAGCCTTGCTCTCGTTCATGATTGCCATTACCTTCAAAAACAACGCGTATGGAATGCCTTTACCAGAAGCGGTTATCCGAATGACCAATGGGATGTTAGAAGGGAAATTACCCGCAGGCATGTTTGCCACTATGTTCTATGGAATTTATGATTCTTCCAATCAGACTTTAACTTATACCAGCGCCGCTCATCCCCCAGGAATGGTCATCCGTCCTCAAACTCAGGAAATTTTTCCGCTTAAGACCAAAGGCATGGTGGTGGGTCTGCTTTCCAGAAAGATTGTGAATTACGAAGAAAAAACATTTCAACTCCTTGCGGGCGACAAGGTCTTGCTATATACTGACGGCATTCTCGAAGTGCTCGGTAAGCAGGATCAAAGGATGGGAATCGAGGGGTTGGAACAATTTTTAAAAACGTATTGTGACTTAGCCCTAACAGCCTTGATAGACCAGTTTTACGAGTATGCGCTAGCCTATTCTAACAATGGCTTTAGCGATGACATCACCTTGGTAGGATTGGAAGTTTTAGCGTAACTTTCTCTCCAAGGAAAAAAGAATCCACATTCTAATAAAAATGGCTCAGCTATAGACATTCATTTAAATAAATTCAGAAAGCTTTTTTTGGATGATCCATTTAAACGACTCATTATTAGGAGTGTCAAAGCTTGCTTTGACCAGAAAGGCGGGCTTGGGTCTAACTTCGGCCAGGGGTAGCCTCGGGTTTCGCCCCGAGGAACAATGTGTGCGGTATCCCCTGGGACGAAACCCAGGGCTACCATCAAAATGGCCGAACTTACGACCAAGCCCAGAAAGGCAAAAGCCTTTCTTTAGTTTTGGCCAAAGCAGGCGGGATGTCTGCGCTCCCAGCAGGAATTTATCTGGACAAATGCATAAAAGGAGAACCCATGAAGATTGAAATTTTGTCTGAAAACCAAATTGCCTTAATTCGTTCAGAAACCCCCTTGGAAGATCCGGCTCAGGTGGCAGAAACCCTGGCAACCTTAAAAGCCTCCGGCTATCATTATGTGCTCCTGGATCTGCTTGCGTTTGACTGGATGTCCAGTAAAGGCATTGGTGTTATTTTATGGATCTGTACGCAACTGGCTGAAGTGGATGCTGAACTGATCCTGCTGACCGACTCTCCGGTCTTACGGAATACCTTTGAAATTACGAATATTGATGAGTTGATGTCCATCTATCCCTCCAGGGAAGAAGCACTTCAGTCTCTTTAGATAGAGGAAGGAGGTCATGAAAATTTTACTCATTGACGACGAAATTGAATTACTGAAAAAGATCTCTGAAAGTTTAAGCCATGAAGGTTATGAGGTTGTTTTCACGCTCAATGGTGAAGAAGGCTGGGCCTTGTTTTCCCAAAATCCCGAGGATATTGATGTCATCGTTACCGATTTTAAAATGCCGGTGTTGGATGGCTTCGGTTTCTTGGAGAGAGTTCGCAAACAGGGCTATGACCTTCCTGTCATTATGATGAGCGATGATGGAGATGAGACCGTCGATATTAAGGCGATGCAGCATGGCGCAACAGATTATCTGGCCAAAGATCAGTTGGATTTTCCTTTATTGATCCGTTCTCTACGCTATGCGGTCCAACATGCGCATATTCTGTATGAATTGAAAAAAAAAGGAGCGCAACTCAGAAGATATGAATTCATGGTGAATGCCTCTTTGGATTACATGACGCTCATTGACAAAAATTATCGTTATGTAGAGATCAATGACGCTTATCAACGTTCTCAAAACAAATCACGTAAAGAGCTTATTGGAAAAACCGTCGCTGACGTTTGGGGTGAAGCAACCTTTCAAGGACATCTGAAAATGAAATTGGATCAATGTTTCCAAGGAGAGGATGTTCATTACGAAAGTAGTTTTAGGCTTCCAACCTTGGGCATGAGATACTTTGATGTCCACTTTTATCCCTATCAGGAAAAAGGGGAGGTGACCCATGTTGTCGCCGTCAGTCACGATATTTCAGAATTTAAAAAAGGCGAAAAAGCCTTAATTCTGGCCAAAGAAAGAGCGGAGGAGATCAATCGTCTTAAATCAGATTTTATCAATAACATCTCCCATGAATTGCGGACGCCTTTAACCGTGATTTTGTCGGACATTGATTTTTTTCTTGATCCGGAGGATCTCCCTGACGTGGAGGAAGTGGTTGAAATTGGTCAGGAAATCAATCATGCCGCCGCTCATCTATTAGCAATGGTGAATGATTTGCTGGATTTTTCCAAATTAGAGGCAGGGAAAATGGACATCCATAAACAAGTCTTATCTTCCAGGAAAGTCGTCAACGAAGTGGAATCGCTGGTGAAGGTACTGGCGGAAAATAAAGCGTTAAGGCTTAAAACAGAAGTCAAAGAGTTTGAACTGGAAGCAGATCCCATTCGCTTAAAACAAATTTTTTTGAATTTATTAAGTAACGCCATCAAATTTACAGCAAAAGGGACGATTACGATTCGCGCTTCAACCCACCATCATTTCGCGGAATTTGAAGTTGAAGATACAGGCTGCGGCATTTTGCCAGAAAAATTGCCGGATGTTTTCATGCTTTTTATGCAAGTGGATAGTTCTTTAGAACGCGCTTCCGAGGGAACAGGACTGGGGTTGGCCATTACTAAAAAACTGGTTGAAGCGCATGGCGGACGTATTGAGGTCCAAAGTGTTTTTGGAGAGGGAAGCTGCTTTAGCTTCACGATTCCTTTGAAGGAAGACTCTGCTTCCGGTGACTGATTTTTTTCTTATGCATGAGGTGAACTATGGGAAAAATACTGATTGCGGATGACAATGTTTCCGTCAGAAACTCCATTCGAAGACATTTAAAAAAACATAAATTTGACGTCATTGAAGCAGAAAATGGTCTGAGCGCGCTGAAACAAACAGAGGAGGAAGAACCCGATCTGATTTTGCTGGATGTCATGATGCCGGAGATGAACGGGTTTGAGGTTTGTCAAAAATTAAGGGAGAATTGCAAATATCAACAAATTTATATTATTTTTTTAAGCGCGAAAGCCAAAGTGGACGATAAAGTTTTTGGTTTGGACTGTGGCGGAGATGATTATCTGAGCAAGCCTTTTGACCCCAAAGAACTGATCGCCAGGATCCAGGCTGGATTCCGAACCTTAGAGTCTAAACGACTCGCCACTTACGATAATCTTACCGGACTCTATAACAGAACCTTCTTCAATAGCTTTCTACAACAGGAAGTGGAGCGAACCAAAAGATATCATCAGCATTTATCCGGGATCTTAATGGATATTGATCATTTTAAGCAAGTCAACGACACCTATGGGCACTTTGCGGGAGATCAAGTTCTGATTCATCTCGCTAAAATATTAAGGGCTTTATGTAGAAAAACGGATGTTGTCGTTCGATGGGGGGGAGAGGAGTTTGTCATTTTGATGCCAGAAACTAATAAAGAGAACGCAAAGCTTTTTGCGGAAAGAACACGAAAAACGATTGAAGACGATGAATTTCCTGAGGTGAAAAAAATCACCGCGAGTTTTGGTCTCGCCTGCTTTGAGGATTATCAGTTGAAGTTCCTTGAAAAAGCGGATGAAGCTCTCTATCAAGCAAAGGAAGGGGGACGCAATCAGGTGGTTGTGATCTAGTCGCTGTAACATACCCCATTTTAAGCTTGCTGAGCCGTTCCTCCTCGCAATGACTTGAGTAAAGGAATCAACTCTGACAACGTCAGGAAACGTGGTTTCGTCCATGGAAAATTAATATGCAAAAATCCAATATTTCCCTCACACCACAATTGGAAAAAGCCATTGCAGCAAAATATGAAAGCTTCCTGCAAAAAGGGGAAATCTCCCTGCCTTTTTACTTAACCTACCTCTCAGTAGAAATTCAACTCTTTGAGCACCAGGGAAAATATGCCTGGAATCTGTTGAATGAGAGTGAAATCGCCAAACGGATCGAAAAACGGCTTCAATACGCGGATCAAACGATTCAGCGTGCTGTCACCCATTCCTATCATTTTTGGCGGGAATTAAATATTATGCCCCGCTTAGTGAACAGCTACGATATCCACCCGAACAACTTATTGTATGGAGATTTAATCTTTGTCCACTTTGAGTTTCCTCCGTGGGTTCAGCTAATGGAAAACTCCAAAATAATAAATCGGTTGCGTTCCTGTTTGCAAAGCTATCGCAAAAATAACCCTCATTCTATCCTAGTCGCGATTACAGATCATAGAGATTTCAGACTGGAAAATGACCCCTTGTTTCTCCAATGGTCCTATCGTCTCACCAAGGTAAAAACAGAGAATTTCATTAGTCTGCTTTTTGAACTTCTGAATTCTCCTGATGTGGTGCAGGATTATTTTTACAGTCAGCATACCAGTGATAAAATGGAAAATCTGCTGCGAGTGCAGCAAATGCAGGAAAAAGTCAACCGTTTGCAAATGTTGGAAACCGATATCAAGTTACTGATTCTGATTCACTCTGATTTGTACGACAGTTATGCCGAGAAAATTCGCGGTCAGTTGTCAAAATACCACTTCAACATGGTCCTGGTGAAACGCCATACAGAATTTGAGGAGTCTCTGTTGAAAGCCTTTGATTATTTTATCCTGTTTCAGTGTGATTTCCCAGAACTCAAAGAGCTTGTAGGCGAAGAGGCGCGGAATCGATTTTTTCGTTTAGAAGATGATTTGTCCACCCTCCATGTTCAACCGACTCCCAGGATTTATCAATTCAAAAATAAATTGGAAAAGCAATTCACAAACCTCGAAGAAAAGCTATTGGGCGCAGAGCAGGAAACGCAACTGGTTTTGTTGAGGCTTAAATTTCAGGAATATTGGACGTTGATGCAAGAACATAAAAAACGTAGCATGACTTTGGCGGTTCTTAACAAAAAATTAGAATTTTATAAAAAAGGCTACTTTACTTTAATCGAGTCTCTGCTCCTGGAATATACCAAACAGGTTCCCAGCATATTCCAGTTTGAAGCCATCATGAAAAATTTTCTCAATTATTTAATTGTGGATGACTTCAACCCTGAGATTATTGACTATTTAGTTTCTAAAAAGTTTCCACGTCATAAAATCATGGTGATGAACTTTCTGGAAATTCATGACTTGTTTCGAACTTACAAAAAACAGATTCCGGAACAAGGTCCGGAAGCCTATCAAAAATTTCTGAAGGAAAACCCAGCGTTTTCAAAGTTTGAACTGATCCTGTTTAATAACTGGAACTTAAGCAAACAGGGACACTTGATCCTGAAATTGCGCATACGCAGGTATCACTACACGGTGAGCGATCAGCATCCTGACGCGGGGAAAAGCACTGCCGAATTAAATGAGATTTCCCTGGACGTCAATGACTTCCTCAAACAGGGCTTTTCTGAGAAGATGTTCTCTAAAACCAGGGCAGAGACGAAAAAATCCGGTCCAGAAGGAATACCCTCCTTATTTCTGGAGAGCCTCTATCCCAATATCATAACGGGAAAAGATCTGGCCGATATCGCGAAAATTATGACCTATAAAAAGACTCAAATGTATAAACTCGCAGAACTGGAAATACAACTGAAACGTTTGGTCTGTGAGGTGAAAGAATTACAGAAAGATCTGGGAGAGACGGAGGATTCCAATAAAAAACTCGTCTTAACGGATCTATTCGCACCGCTGGCGGAATATAATCTGAAAAAGTTGGAATTTTTAGCCTTAGGCTGTGGAATTTCACAATTGAGAAATTTGGAGCACTTACGGACAGGGAGTTTTTTACTGGAAGAAGCTCGGAAAACCGGAAAATCCGCTTTAGAGATTTTGAATAGTGTTTGTATTCGTTGTGTCACCAAAGCAGAACAACTTCCTGAGGAAGGCTTAAGAATGGCTTTCCCCAACGCCTCACTTCCCAACCGGATTCATTACAGTAAAAATTTACCGGAAACTCGGGATTTTGAATCAGAAGCCTTTTCTATGGTACTCATTGATTACCAAGACTATGAATTTGATCGGGTTGTTCCCTGTATCAAAGCCAGAAATCAATCCTCTTTTGCTCATATTCCCATCATGATGTTGATTCCCTCTTCCAAAAAATTGGACAGGCATCAGGAAACCATTCTGGAAATTCTCATCGGGTTGAATGTTCAGGAAACAGGAAGTGTCGAAATTTTTCCTGTCCCTTATAAAATTGACTCTCTGGAAAATCCTCAGAACGTAATACGTTTTGTGCATGAAGTGCTGGGAATTACACAACTATTGGAAGAAAAAAGAACCGCTTGATATTTATTCAGGATGCGGATTTTCTTGAAAATCTACGTTCTAAGAACCTGAAGATCCACATTTCATATCGAATTCGGAGGTATTATGGCAAATCCAGGAACAAAAGCTTCCTCTGGGGAAGTTAACAAGACGGCTCCGGAAAATGACTTATGCGAAAAACTGGACGAAATCATGGATGCTCATGAGAATCCGGAAAGCGGAAAACAAGAGGCGACGCCTTCACCCAAGAAAAAAACAATAAAAGGATTTTATCACAAAGATATTTTTGGAGAGGGAGGCACTGAGACCATGGGAGAGCGGAAAGTACTGGCGGAAGATATTGGGAATATTCCAGGAACCATCGAAATGTGGGAATCCGATGTGGTGCGGCGTAAAAAAGAAATAAAGAAGTGGAAAGACCAAAACGTGCTTCAAAAAATATCCGCCAAGGTAGCGCCTTCTTTTCAAGAACGGTCCATCAAGGAAATTACAGGAGAAGAACTTTTGTATTATCCTCCTGACAAACGGGTGAAAAAGTTGATTAGGGCCTTAAAAAAAGATCCGGAAAATGTGGAATCCCGTGTGAACTTGGTTTATGAAATTCGTAAAAGCAATATCGACACCCTGTTCACTGAACAAGTCAAAGAATTTCCTGTAAAAGTTTATCAAAGCTTTTTATTACAATCGACTGTCGCTTTGCATTTTTACGAGTTCAGCGCCATGGGGTTGCAGGTCTCTCTCTGGGCTTATGGCACCTATCTCCAGCATCTGCAACAGTTTATGAAAACCCGCGTCAAAGATGTTGAACACAAACTGAACAACGAAAAAAAGGCATCCACTCATACCAAAACACTCCTGGAGGTGCTGTTTCTTATGAATACCAACATCAGGATTTTGGATGCCTATAGGGATCTGCTGCGTCCTGTGATCAATACGCAGGATATGAGGAAACTGATGCCTTCCCCGTTCTCTCTGAACGAACTGGTGGACTTCGCGCTTGGTGGAAGTTCCAGGGAAGACGTCAAGGCGATGCCTAAAGCCGAACAGGCCAAGGAATTGATCGTTCAGAAAGCCTTGAATGTGGTCAATATTCTGGGGGCGATGCCTTTGCTTCTCCCTGTGGCTCAAGAAATCGCTCAACGGCTAATTCGTTTCGATCAGCACAATCCGTTAGTGTATCTTATTCAGTGCCGTGTCTGCCATGCGCAAATTAAATTCGCGCTGAAACGCTTCGAAGCGGGAGATCGTTCGGAAGAAAACCGGGATCAAATCAAACAGGCCTTTAAGGTTGGACACAAGCACTATAGACTGGCCATGAAACAGATGGGAAGTATCCCGGATAAGAAAGATATAATACTGTTATCCGAATTTGCTAATTTTGTCCTTTCCTTTTATTCGATCTGCCAGGATGTCATCGCCTTCACACCTCCCAACAACTGGTTCATTCGAATCCTGAACGATGCGGGGACGGCGGTTGCGCTGGCGCTGGCTGTTTCAGATCTCTCTCTTGAGAAAAGAGGGGAATTGCTTCATTTTCAGTCGAAAATTAATTATCGCGTCAGTCTTCTTTCTTCCAAGGATTTGGAACAGAAGGATTCACCCCTCGATGATGAGGTTCTAAGTCAATTAGATCAACAACTTCAAAAGCGGTTGTGACATGGAAAAGGCTAAATGACCACAACCAATGAAAGGATTCTCCATGGAAATTGAAATTTTGTCTGAAAACCAAATTGCTTTAATTCGTTCAGAAACTCCACTGGAAAAAGCGGCTCAGGTGAAGGAACCTCTGGAAAAATTAAAATCCTCAGGCTATCGGTATGTGCTCCTGGATCTGCTCAAATTTGATTGGATCTCCAGCGAAGGCATTGGGGTCATTTTATGGAGCTTTCACCTGCTTGCGGAAGAGGATGTCCAACTGATCCTTCTTATTGACGCTCCTGTTTTGCTAAAAACCTTCGAAACCATCAATATCAATGAATTGGTGTCCATCTACCCCTCCCAAAAAAAGGCACTGCAAGTCATTGAAAAGGAGAAAAAAAAGAAGAGAGCGTAAGGGGGTGTCCAAACTCCTGGTTCTGGAGTAAAAAGAATGCGGCTTATCCCCCTGCGATGGATGTATCAAAGCAAGAATAAGGCCTTATTCCGTTGTTTGTGCTTTTTGGAGGTGGGTTTGTAACGAGGTAAACAGGCTAACTACAAAGCTCTGAACTTTGGGATCCCGGTTGTTATACTGTTGAAATTTCATTTGGTTAGCTTCTCTTTGACCTTGGGGGGGACCGTAGAGGGAGCAAGATTCCGCAACAGAAAAAGCAAAATAGCAATCAAACTCATAGGCATCTAAAGCTTGTGCTTGTGAATAAGATAAACTTTTGGCCTTTTTGTGGACATAGGCTCCAATCGTTAATAGAATGTGCCGTATTTTCTTGCCTTCCCCCTGACTGATCACAAAAGATCGAGCCCATTCACGGACAGGGTAACCTCGTTTGGCGACCAAGCTCTCATTATCAAGGTTTAAGGCTAAGGCTCCTACTGTTTGCAGCCGTTCATAGTTGTCTTTCATTTTGAAGGAAAGGTGCTTGATCGCATTCAAAATTCCATCCTCGGAAATCTCTGCGGGTGGCAATAAGTAAGGATTGGACAGTAGATCTTTGGCCAGATCTTCAAAGTGATAAATCGCAGGTAGGAGTTCATCAGGCTGTGCCCCTGATTGTTTCGGAAGGGAAGTTGTGAGGGCCACTTCGCCATCCTGTGATCTGACAATCTGAGGTGGACTCAACAGCTCGTCTTCAATAAACAAAGCCTGTTTTAAATCAGCCGTTGCCTCCTCAAGGGAAGGCATGATTTTCACGTATCGCTGCAAGCCTGAAATTTCAAAATTAAGTAAGATTTTAGGATTGGGACAAATCACTCGCAACCTGTCGTTTCCCATCACCGCGTCTGCCCCAAGTAAAGACAGGAAATTGATGGCACCACTGCTAACAAAGGGGGTCTTGCTTAAATCGAAGATAAATCCCATGGCGCCTTTTTCCTTCAAACTCACCATATCTTGCGCTAACTGGTCCAAGAGTGCACCATTCAAGGGGGAGTAACAGGTAATCCTGACCATTAAAGCTTCGCGGTCTAATAAGCAAATTTCCATAACCCTTTTTCTAGTAAAATTGAATTACCGCTCTTGTGAGCAAACTCATCAAATCGGGAGTAATCCGATGTTCCAGGATATCGTTTAATTTGGGAGCAAGGTATTTATATAAGAAAGTAGAGTGGTACTGATTTTTTAAATCCTTAACGATCCGGTTATACAAATCCATTTGATTTCGTGCCAGATACATTTCCAAACGTTCTGTTGACAGAGAGCCATAGCCTAATTCACACGCATCCCGTTCCAATTTTTTGGCAATGGACCTCAAGGTCTGATCCATAAAATTCCAATAGCTGATGATCTGTTGAAAATAAGGGTAGTGCCCCATCATTTTCTCTGCGACCAGCTCGTAATTTTCAAAAAAGATCCGGGGATTGATTTGACCTCCAGCAATATAGCTTTGATGAATCAACACCACCTTTTTCAAAGGCCCTAAATTTTCATCCAACAGTAGTTGAGGAAAGAGTTTTTGGATCAAATCCGCTTCTTCTTTCAGCAACTGCCCGGATTGACAGAGTGCCGCCAACACGTACGTCAATACCTCCTCGGTGGTCTGCATCGCAATCAAATGCGCAAAATTAACAAAGCGAATATACCGTTCTTTACTGGTCGTCAAATATTCCACGCGAAAGGGAATCCTTACAAATTCCAGCATTTCCCGGAATTTAAGTGTCCCTGTCACTTTGAAATTATTGAGTAAGTAATAAAGTGTATCATCCGGTTGAAAAATCATGACCTCTTTAAAGGACCAGGCAACCAAACTACTGACGTTTTCAGGATAAAGGGCAAAATGGACCTCTTGGACGTGCTCATAATTCCGTTGCCTGGGAATATCCTGATAAACGTCGACGGGCGTCGTTGGCGGCGGCGGAGAAACTGTAACGATATCGCCCAAACGTTCAACCTGTTTGGCTTCGCTGACAGGAGCACCAGCTTCCGTTTCACTAACGGCTCTGGCTTTGAGTTGAGCCAGTTTTTCCATAGGGCTCAAGCGTTTCACACGAGGATTTGCCGCCTCCTCCACAGGCTTTTTTACGTTTTTTTCCACCAAGATTTGACGACTGACCTCTCTCCTCAAAATGGAACGTAACGTTTCAGATATTTTAGGATCCGTCAGTAAATGTGATTTTTTGATGATCCGATTCATCGTTTTTACGATCGTTAAATACAGTTGCTTGAAACTTTCAGGTTGCGTAGAATTCGCTTCCGAAAGAATCAAAAGTTGTTGATAAAGCTCAATAAATTTTTCTAATCGATATTTTTTCAGATTGGCAAGAAACTGAAACCGTTGTGGCTCATTATAGTACCCCAAAGCGATAATCATTAAGTTATTGTCCGCGACATCAAGGTCTTCCACAATAAAAGGGTGTGTGAATTCCGAAAGGATCGCGCTCAAATCAGGAGGGACTGGCGTTTTACTGTGCAGATGCAGATACAGCACATTCTTGAAGAGCAGAAAGAGCCGGACCACATTATAGCGCTGAATCTGTGCCGCGGACCCCTCCCAATTCTCTTCAATATGTAAAAACTTGAGGACTTCCAGAATCACGGGGTAATGTTCCTTTTTTTTAATAAAAGTAATCGTTAATAGTGTGTGATGCATGGTCTTGGAAAAAGAATGCAAAAAATCCGTAAATTTATACAGCCAGCGTTCCATGTAATTCAATAGATACAACCGACGATCTTCCTCCTCAATCAAACAGACCATTTCACAGACAGTGTTCAAAAAAGGGAATATTTCAAAAGGCGCATGTAAAAAAATCACAGCATCCACTAGCCGTGGAATCCAGTGAATTACCATACCGGGGTCAACGGGATCTCCTTTGACTTTTTTTGCCGCCGCATTGGCTTGTTCTCTCTGCCGTTCCGCTCTTAAGGCCGGTTGAACAAATTCCTGAAAAACATGGGGTGCATTATTTTCCGCAATTCTCAAAAGTTCGACGTTCAATAAATTAATATCCGGGGGATAGGGCTTGAGGAACGCTTGGTTTTCTTTTTCTTGAGGGGTATCACTCATCAACTTTTGCTGAATCGCAAAAAGTTTTTTTTCACTGGTACGAATGAACCTCAGGCAATTATTGATGGAAGTCGCACGCTTTTGGGCGTCGCCGAACAAGTTGTCTAAAGGAATGAGATCCTTTTGTACATCCACAACAATTTCTGCGGCTTCAACAATGAGTTGACTGGTATCCATGTTTTTCCATTAATTATTTTTCAGAACAAGCCATCCTAAATTCTGCCTAAGCTTATCATTTTCAATGCTTCGATTGAACCATTGCCCTTCTTACTTGTGCTAAATTTATGAGGAGCTTTCAAGAGTTATTCAATAATTAATGCGGTTTTTATTAATAGAACTTAAATATCAATAACTTGAGTTGGCCATTCCAATTCACCTTCAGGATATTGAACTTCCAGCACATACAAGCCACAGGCAGGAGCTGTCATTCCGCCTTGTGTTCTGTCTTTTGCCTCAAGCAGCATCTGCATCGACTCAGGAGTCCGTTTTTTTAAACCCGCTTCCACCAGCGTCCCGGTAATAATCCGTACCATATGCTGCAAAAACGAGTTGGCTTCCAGCTCCACACTCAAGGAGGCATAAGGGGCTTGGATTTCTGTGATCGTGATGGAACGCATCTGTTTTCTTGGAGAAGGCGAAGAACAGCTTGCCGCACGAAAGGATGAAAAATCGTGCTCTCCAAGCAGAAAAGAGGCCGCCTGTCTCATTGCGGAGAGATCTAACGCACGAGGGATCCACCAGCTGGAATGACACGCAAAGGGAGAGGGATAAGGCCTGTTGTAGATGAGATAGCGATAACGCTTACCTACCGCACTGTGGCGAGCATGAAAGGTTTCTGGAACAGAAAGAACGTGTTTGACAACAATGGAGGAAGGCAAAAGGCTATTCAAGGCCCTTTGCCATTGAGCTGCGGTAAAAGACGCGTTGGAGCAAAAACTGGCGGTCTGATTAAGCGCATGAACCCCGGCGTCGGTTCGTCCTGCTCCGAGCACCTTAACGGATTCTTGTGTCAATCGAAGAATTGCTTTTTCCAGTTCGCCTTCAATAGTATTACATTGAGGTTGAATCTGCCATCCGTGATAGGAGGTCCCCTCATAAGAAAGTAATAAAAGCCAATTTTGTGGAGTTTCTGCCACGTACATTATTCTTTCAATCGAAGTTAACCAGCAATCGCTTTGGAAACCATCGCTTTAACACGCTGAGGATCATTTCCTGTTAATATATCAGCTTGTCGCCCATCTTTAAACAACATCACCGTTGGAATCCCGCGTATGCCGAAGCGCGCGGCCGCTTGTTGGTTCGAATCAACATCCAACTTACAAACTTTGATTTTGCCGTCATAGGTTTCTGCCAGAGCCTCAATCGTTGGCGCCAGCGCTTTACAGGGACCACACCATTCGGCCCAAAAATCAACTAAAGTCAACCCTGACTGAATCTGCTGATCAAACGTTGCGTCCGTCAAATGAATTACCTTATCACTTGCCATATCAATCTCCTCAACATTATTTTTTGTTCCGTATGGTTCTGCACCATCCTCCCGTTTAACAAACGGGAGCAGTAACTATCAAATAAAAGAACGGATGACAAGTCTTTTCAAAAAATTATGACTTACCCAAATTGGTTCTGGAAAAACCACTGTAGTGATGCTACGATGGGTGTGTTTTATATTCAGATACTCAGAAAAGTTTGTTCTTGTGGCATGATTTTTGTTCGGTTTTGAGTATCCTCTCTATATTTCCTGGTAGTAGCAAGGGCGTCTCGCCCTTGCTGGAGAGTGGGACGCTCTCCCTATCATTTGGGGCAAATTTTTTTTTAAATTTACCGGTTCGGAACAGTTGACCAGGAGAAACCGCGACGCTTCCGTTAGCCTTATTTACCAGCATTCAACAACTTGGTGGCGAACCTGCGGCGTTACGTTTGGCCTCATTGTCGGTAGGTCTTTCTTTTCTGGGATTGTGGAGCACAGCAAAATTAACACGACTCCTTCACCTCTATTTATGGGGAGAAGATCGTTAATCAATTTTCAGATCTGGTGGCAAAGGTCTTGGGACAAGGCTCGGGATAGTCACTAATGTAATTGAACTGAGGTTTAGAAACCCCAAATACAGGAGCAAACTTGAAAAATGAAAACTTAATGATTGGTATTATCATTCTGATCTTGGCCGTGTTATTGGTCAACCTTTTTAGTGCCCCGACACCATCAACTTCGCGGGAATTGATTTACAGCGATTTTATGAGTCAAGTCAAGACCGCAGGAGTCGTTAGCGCGCAGCTTATGGGCGATTCAGTGATCGAGGGGTTTTTGACTGACGGATCAACCTATCGAACCAATGTTCCTCAAAACGATCCCAATTTGATGGATTACCTGCTGAAAAATCAAGTCCAGGTCAACTACGTTCCTGATACCGGTCCACCCTGGTATATCAATATCCTCATTCATTGGGGGCCTTTTATATTAATTTTTGTGATCTGGATTTTTCTCATGCGTCGTATGCAGGGAGGCGCCGGGAAACTCTTTTCACTGGGCAGGAGCCGGGCTCAACGTATTGACCCGACGCAGAAACGAATCACCTTTGAAAATGTGGCCGGGGTAGAAGAAGCCAAAGATGAATTGCGTGAAATTATCGAATTTCTGAAATCTCCTGAGAAATTCCGTAAGCTGGGAGGACGAATTCCTAACGGAGTTCTCATGTCAGGGAACCCTGGAACGGGCAAAACATTATTAGCCAAGGCTGTTGCCGGAGAAGCCGGTGTCCCTTTTTTCAGTATCAGCGGCTCTGATTTTGTCGAAATGTTTGTGGGCGTTGGTGCCAGTCGAGTTCGTGATCTGTTTGAAGAGGGTCGACGCAACACGCCGTGTATTTTATTTATTGACGAAATTGACGCGGTTGGACGTCATCGGGGCAGCGGCTTAGGAAGCAGTAATGATGAACGTGAACAAACCCTGAATCAATTACTCGTTGAAATGGATGGTTTTGATTCAACAGAAGGCATTATCGTCATTGCGGCAACCAACCGTCCTGATGTTTTGGACCCCGCATTACTAAGACCAGGGCGCTTTGACCGTCAAGTTCAAGTTCCCCTACCGGATATTAAAGGGCGTACCGCAATCTTGGGTATTCATGCGAAAAAGGTCATTCTTGAGGAAAATACAGAACTCGGGACGATTGCGAAAGGGACACCGGGATTTTCTGGCGCGGATTTGAAAAACCTCGTCAATGAAGCTGCGCTTGGAGCCGCACGAAAAAATAAACAAAGCATCGGTCTTGAAGACCTGGAATGGGCGAGAGACAAAATCCTGATGGGACCCGAGAGAAAATCCATGGTGATGTCTGAAAAAGAAAAATGCAGTACCGCTTATCATGAAGCAGGGCATGCCTTGGTCTCATCCTTACTCGTTGTCGATACCCATCCTGTTCACAAAGTCACCATTGTTCCTCGTGGTCGAGCTTTAGGACTCACGTCTTTTTTGCCGGAAAATGATCATCGCAATTATGATATGGAATTCCTGTTGAATAATGTCACTATCGCGATGGGAGGAAGAGCGGCAGAAGAAATCATTTTTCAGGAGCTTACGACAGGTGCCAGCAATGATCTGCAGCAAGCAACCAATACGGTTCGGGACATGATTTGCCGCTATGGCATGAGTGAGATTCTGGGACCTATTACGATAGACAGTGAAGAGCAACAGAATGTTTTGGGTCGAGAGATTGGCAAAGAACGGGAATACAGTGAAGCGACGGCATTACAAATAGACCGGGAGATGCGGAAAACGGTGAATACCCATTATCTAAAAGCGAAACAAATGTTGTTGAACCATATTGATACACTGCATACCGTAGCACGGATTTTAATTGAAGAAGAGACCATCGACGGTTCCCGTATTTTGAGTCTTCTGGGAACGTCTCCTAAACTTCAAACACAAGCAGAGGGATAATGTCATCTGAATCCCCAGGCCATCGTCCTTTCAGCTATTACTTGTTGGTTCTGTTACCCAAAAATCTGTTTAGTCGCTTGTGCGGCTTTGTTGCTGAGCTTCATTTGCCGGGCTTTGTGTTGCGTCCGACGATTCACGGTTTTGTTTGGTTCTTCAAAATCGACATGACGGAGTACTCCATACCGATCGCGGACTATAAGACGTTCAATGAATTCTTCACCCGACCTTTAAAACCTGAGGCTCGCAAGGTGGACCCCTCACCGGGATCCCTGGTTTGTCCTGTTGATGGAACCGTTGGGCAAATCGGCACGATTGAGGGAGGCAACCTGATTCAAGCCAAAGGTTTATACTACACCGTTGCGGATTTACTCGGGGATGTTTCTAAAGCTCAATCTTATGAGGGCGGAAGCTATATCACCATCTACTTGGCTCCCGATAATTATCATCGAATACACAGTATGGTTGATGGAACCATTCAACACGCGACTTATATTCCTGGAGATCTCTGGACGGTCAGTTCCTTGGGCGTCAATTTCGTACCTAATTTATTTACACGAAATGAGCGCCTGATCTCCTATATCAAAAGCACTCAAGGTGAGTCTGCAATGGTTAAAGTAGGGGCGACGGTTGTTGGGAAAATTCGTGTCAAATACCACTCCATAGAATCGAATTTTGCTGGGGCACGGCGTCAGGATATTCACTTAGCTCAACCTTTTACGGTGAAGCGTGGCGATGAATTGGGTGTTTTTGAATTAGGATCCACGGTAGTGTGCCTTTTTCAATCGAAGCAGATCCAATGGAAGGTCCTGATTAGACAGAAAGTACAGATGGGACAAGCCTTGGGAGAGCATACCTGATTCAGAACATAAGAAGTCCTCTGTTCCGCATTAGCAACGGACCGTGTTATTTGTTCGGAGACGTCCAGGATAATTCGACCTCAACATGATCCAAAACACCAGGAAGTGGCACTGCCGGTTTTCGAATACGGATTTGAGTCTCCAGGATTTCTGGATATTGGTGGATGACCTTCTGGATGATCGCATTGCCTAAGGTCTCCAGCAGTTTGTATTGTTGATGGGCAACGGTATCACAAACCAGGTGATAAATATCTACATAGGAAATGGTGTCCTGCAATTGATCAGTGGCAATTGCGCTGTCTCCGTAATACTTGAATTCGAAATCAATTTCAAAACGTTGGCCAAGTGCGTTTTCCTCAGCTAAGGCCCCATGATAGCCAAAAATAATCATATTACTAAGACAAACTCTGATAGGTGACATCTCAACTCTTTCTTTGTAATGGTCAAGAAAAAATGGATACTTTTTTCTAGCTCTTTTGTTTTTATTAGTTCGGAGTTCAGAACCGCGCAGATCCTGGCCTCCAGAGGCAAAAAAATATAGAAGCCTGAAAATTATTATGAAACCTGCCCGTTATAACAATTTAAAATTTTAAAAAGGATTACCATGATTGATTACAAAGGTAAAAAAGGGGTTATTCTTGGCGTTGGTAACAAGCGTAGTATTGCTTGGGCTATTGCAGAACGGATGTTTCAACAAGGAGCAGAGCTATGCCTGACCTACCTGGAAGAACCCAAAGGTCGCTTCGAAGCCAATGTACGAAACCTTGGAGAACAAGTCAACGCTTCTCTGATTCGTCCCTGTGATGTCTCCAAAGATGAGGAAATTCAAAGCCTGATTGAACACCTTACCGAGCACTGGGGCGAGATCGATTTTTTGGTTCACTGCTTGGCCTTTGCGAATACGGAAGAACTCAACAACCCTTTTTCGCAAACCTCCCGTGCCGGATTTCTTAAAGCTCAAGAAATCAGTACTTACTCCTTGATTCCTTTAACCGCGGGTCTGGCGCCCTTAATGAAAAACAAGGGAGGAGGCAGTGTGCTCACGTTTAGCTATATTGGCTCTGTTCTGGCTGTTCCCAACTATAATGTGATGGGAACCGCAAAAGCCTCATTAGAATCAGCGGTCCGTTACCTGGCAAAAGAATTCGGACCTGATAACATTCGAGTCAATGCCATTTCCGCGGGTGCCATCCGTACTCTTTCCGCCTTGGGCGTCAAAGACTTTTCTGCAATGATCAAAGTTGCGGGAGAACATTCCGCCCTAAAGCGTACAGTCAATCAATCCGAAGTTGCTGACGCTGCGGCCTTTTTATGCAGCAATGCGGCCTCAGCCATTACAGGACAAGTGATCTACGTTGATTGTGGTTACAGCATCGTGGCTTCATAACCTCAGTCGCCCTTAGACTCCCTCGTTGAGCGGTTGCCGCTACGGTCGAAGGCTCAAAAAGAGAGTTTTCGTTCTCCCTCGAACCTTGGGTGAACTTCGATATAACGTTATTGCTGAAGGAATTACTTATGAGACGCGTTGATGATTTTCGGTTATTACTTGGAGAGAAAGAATATATTCCTCTTCTTATCGGAGGTATGGGTGTTGACATTTCAACAACGGAAATGGCCTTGGAAGCCGCGCGTTTGGGAGGCATAGGCCATATTTCGGATGCAATGATTCCGGCGGTTGCCGATAAACACACCAATACCGAATTTGTGAAAGGAAGACGTCAAAAATATAAAGACTATGCGTCAAATCCTGACAAATCGGAGGTTCAATTTGATCTTGAGACCATTGTCACCGCTACTCGACTTTATGTTGAAAAAGCGATGAATGCCAAAAAGGGAGAAGGGGGGATTTTTGTGAATTGTATGGAAAAAGTGACCATGAATAATCCCAAAGCCACTTTAAAAGCACGCTTGACCGCGGCAATGGACGCGGGCATTGACGGCATCACGTTAAGCGCGGGACTTCACCTTGGTAGTTTTGATCTAATCAAAGATCATCCTCGCTTTGAAGAGGTAAAACTGGGGATCATTGTCTCTTCCTTACGAGCACTCAAACCCTTCTTAAAAAGAGCAGCCCGTACGCAAAGGAAGCCCGACTATATTGTTGTTGAAGGGCCTCTTGCCGGAGGACATCTGGGGTTTGGAGAAAACTGGTCGGAGTTCAATTTGCAGGATATCGTTCTTGAAATCATAGAGTTTATTCATCAGGAAGGCTTGGAGATTCCCGTCATTCCCGCCGGTGGAATTTTCACAGGAACGGATGCCGTGGAATATCTGAATCAAGGCGCCGCCGCGGTACAAGTGGCAACCCGCTTCACCATTGCGGAAGAATGTGGTCTTCCCTACAAAGTAAAACAAAAATATCTGCAAGCCTGTGAAGAGGATGTTGAAGTCAACAGTCAGTCCCCTACCGGCTACTTAATGCGTATGTTGAAGCAGTCCCCCGCGATTGGCAGTAACATTCGTCCTGGTTGCGAAGCGTTCGGCTATCTCTTGGACGGCGGAGGAAAGTGTTCCTATCTTGAGGCCTACAACCGGGAACTGGCTCAAAGTTCTGACAATCTTGCTGTGCGTGAAAAAACCTGCTTGTGTACTGGAATGTTAAACTACAATGTTTGGACCTGTGGTCACTATGTGTATCGACTCAAAGATACCACGAATCAACTACCGGATGGTTCTTATCAAATTCCATCAACAGAACATATTTTTAATGATTATCTTCTCAGTACAGATCATTCCATTAAACTGCCCCCTTTACCTCAGAAATCAGACTTGTAGCTCGAGGGGACGAACAACCAAGCCACCAACCTTTCCCAAGGAACTAGACATCTTTCCAAAATAAAACCTGGATTTTGCGGGTTTGCTGGCATCCTCCTCCTTTACAGCTTTTCAGCATTTCAAATACATTGTAAGGAGGACCAATGAGCTGCTTTGATCAACTGAGAATCCAAAAACCTGAGAAATTTACACGAGAAACAGGGATCCCTTTGAAAAAATTCAAAAACCTGCGCAAAGCCGTCACCAATATTATAGATGTCCAGAAAAATTTTGTCTCGGGGGGAGGGCGTCCCGCCCTCCGGTGAGGGCAAGAGGCCCTCGCTCCCAGGACAAAACTTTCCTTGAGCACTAGACTTAATAAGTGAACAGGTCTTAAAAAAAGACGCAAGGAAGAAAAAGAAAAACCGTTTGGAGGCTCAGCAAGGGACAGCGTCCAAAAATCAACTGTTCCGAAAAATTAAAATTTGAAGCAGGTCCCAATCGCTTGACATAGCGTTTTTGTCATGTTAGGGAAAAACTCAACAGGGGGCGCGTCCAACCGATGGGGGAGTGTCTTGAGATACCTAAGGGGGTTTTCTAATTTAGCCTATAGAGTTTGAGAAATTTAACGAAACAGTAGAAGAGGCGTCTCGCCTCTTTCAAGGAGCGGGACGCTCCTTCTACCGCGAATTTGTTTGAATCTCAATCTTGTCCGACTCTCCCAATTGGCAACTACGCCCGTTAAATACCGTCTTTTTTGACTTCTCAGCCTGTTAGAAAATTGTTTG
>JBBCAX010000284.1:0-2227 GCA_051382335.1 Deltaproteobacteria bacterium TL4 | reverse complement strand
AGTTACTCAAAACCAGCTCATGAGTTGACTTGAAACAGTAAAATATTCGGGTGTCTTTCAAAATTGATGAGAAATTTTAATTCTTCGCTGAAAAAAAAATGCATATTCAGCAACGACGAGAGTTTTCGCAAAATACTTTTCACAGGGGACTCATGCTTATGGAGCAGCAATGGGACGAAATAGCAACCTGGGTTGAAACGTATGGGGATGATTTGTATCGGTTTGCGATTTCCAGGATCAAAGATCAGGATCTCGCGGAGGATATGGTTCAAACAACTTTTCTGGCAGCCTTCTATGCCAAAGAAACCTTTGCAGGAAAATCAGAAATCAGGATTTGGTTAATGGGAATTATGAAACATAAAATCATGGATCATTTCCGTGAACACTCCCGCTTTGAGACACCTGAAGATTTTTCATTGCTTGAACAATCGACCCAGGCGGATTTTAATGATCGCGGGATGTGGCGAGAGGGGCAGAAGAATTGGAGATTGACTCCTCAGGAAATGCTGGAACATGAAGAACTTCAGCAAGTGTTATGGCAATGCATCCAAGCCTTACCAGCTGGACTTTGAACATTTGATTCATGGTTTTAGTTTTAATTATTCAATAATATCAGTGGTTTTATTTTATGAATGAATTAATGCAAGGTTATTATTTCCCGTTTTTCAGGCCAAACCTATCATTAATTCTAATACGACTTTATAAGTCTCTGATTTTATTCAGGAGTAATATTGAGCAAATTGTTCAAAGTCGAGTTACCAGATAAAATCAGAAATTTGTTTTTATTACGGGAAATGGATGGAGAATCCTCTGAAAATCTTTGTGAGACTTGGGGAATCACCCTGTCCAATCTCCATGTTTTGATCTATCGTGCTCGTCATCAGTTACGAAAATGTTTTGAGGAATTTGGAGTTTTGGGACTGTCTTACCCGAGGGGTTCATCAGGAACCACGGATTGATTCAAACCAGAAAGGTTGTATGAAAATGATAAATTGTCAGGAAGCTACTCTGCTGATATCCGAAGCGCTCGATCATCCTCTCTCCTGGACTCAGCAAATCGAACTTAAGTTCCATTTGTGGGTATGTAAGAATTGTCCGGGATATGCCAGAAAGATTCAATGGGTTCATGAAATTGTGAAGCGTTGGACACCCGCCCCTCATATTCATCTGTCTGCTGAGTCCAAAGAAAAAATCAAGCAGGCTCTGCGTCAGTCATTGAAACAAAGAAATAACCAGAAGAATGATCCTTGAAGCGCTTAAGGTTCTTGCTGTTTGGGCAATGTTAAGGAAATTAAAGCACAAAAGAGTCCACTTGGCTCTCATTCATCAGGGCTATTCAGGTTCCAGTCATATTGATGCTTCCGGCTCCCCTGATAAGATTTAAGCTGTTTGGCGAGTTCAGGTTCCGCGTATTGAATCAAGTGCTGAATCACGGATGCCTCACTCTCTCCAAAATCGACCTGGAACCATTGGTAAATACTGGCAACCACCAGTTGTTTTCCTTCAAACCGCACCCCTCGCTTATGATTGATAAAAGCTCTTGCCGCTGAGTTTAACAAGCGTTCCAGCAGGTCTCTGGTAAAAGCATGAGGTTGAAGATTGGGACACCCCAAACTGGCGCAATTGAGAGCATAATGAACACGTGGGTCTCGCCAAACAGGACGCAAAATACGATGTTCTATATCATTCAACGAGACTTGTTCTCCCTCTATCTCCAGAAGTTTCAAATCCCAGGGTCCCCAACTGAAGCCACCCCTTTGAAATTATCGTTGGCTCCGTTGATGTAGGCTAGAAACAAAGTGGCTCCCACTAAAATCCAGGTTTCCATCAGCAGCACCCCCCTTCCAGACAAGTTGAGGGATTCGTTACCGTCTCCCGATACTCCATGCCTTTGGTCTCACGAGGATGCCGCACGCTGGAACCCGCACAGTCAAAGGGTTTGGCTTCCGCAAGTGGAACTTCTGTACGAGGTGAAACCAAAATCAGGTTTTCTGCATAAGGTTCCCTGGAGTAAATCTGGAAGGTTTTATCACAAACTGCGGTAGGAACTCCCCGTTTCAGAATATGGTGGTCGTCATCCCGCACCTCACTCCAGGGACCCACGGCTTTCTCATAAAAAAAAGATTGTGTTTCAGAAGGATAGAAAGTTATCATAGGACTTCAACCCCAACCCTAAAGGAGTCTTATGACAGAAGAATCTCAATCTCCAGAAAAGGCATTAAAATTA
>JBBCAX010000283.1:0-1569 GCA_051382335.1 Deltaproteobacteria bacterium TL4 | reverse complement strand
TGTGTTCTTGGTGTTTTTAAAAAGTTTGGTGGGAAAAATATGAAAGAGAATCTTGATAATTGCAGGGACTCCGAACCCTTTTTTATGAATATACTTTGTCAAGTTGGTTTTTTATGAGAAAGCCGTGCTCCCCACCCTCCTGTTGCCAAAAACCAAGTATTCCATACTTGTGTAGATGTAGAACTTCTCAAAAAAATATCCATTCCCTCTTCGGGATCTGGTTGCAGAACAGTTTCTTGATTTGTGGCAGAGGCTTGCAAACTATATTTCAAATTCCCTGAACTATCTCGCCAGATCAAATCGGGTTTGCTATCTCCATCGAGATCATTGACCTTCAGTTGTTGGGCATCGGCTCCGCTGACGGCGGTTTTGGCCTCGCCGAAGGTGACATCTCCGGCAAAACATTGACTGGTAATGACTACGAGACTTAAAAGCAGAAGATTGATTCTTTTGTACATGGTACCCCCATGGGAAAGGTTGTTTGAAGTGCTGAGCCGAGGGCCCAACGTTTGCGTGACGGGCGGCAGACCAACGGTGAACGTCGAAAAAGCCGCTGCCCTCACAAGTTACTACAAAATATCGAAAAAAAGCGCTGTCTGCCGTACCGTCAACGCCGAGTTGGGGTTGATGTGACCTCAATGCTGTATGTTTTCGTTGACTGATATTATCTCACTGTGACCCATTCTTTGTACTTTTGCGGATATAAACCGAGCAAAATCCAATACCTCTATTGCTGCATTTTTAGGCAGTTTGGCGATTAGTTCTGATGCTTGCTGTGAAATAGAAACCCATTCCTGATTGGATGCCTGCCAAACTACAATAAATTGTTGAGACCCTAAAGCTAACAACTCAAGGGTTTCTCCTTCCTTATCAGAAAATTCCACCTCATAAACTTCTTTCGAATGACAGTGAACTATAGTTCCTTGCATACCAGTTCTTAGGTTAACTTCTTCAACATCAACTATTAATTCAACAACATCACCAATTTCTGCCATATCCTACCTCCTCATAACATAAAGAGTTACTAAATGAGCTTCTTGTACACCGATAGGAACAAACCAACCAGTTCTTACTATGGCCTCACTCTTTTCCTTAATTCCTTCAACTTGAATGTCTAGTGTATAGCGTTTACCAAATTGATCCTCACTATGGAATAGTGCTTCTGTTTGCATAGCTTGATCTTGAATTTGATATATCAAAAGCATGTGATTTTCTTTGGTGAAACCCAGTACTTTTTCAAATAAAATCGCTTTATCTTTTCCATATGGTGAGTTGTAATCTAACGCATAATGGGTTAATTTTCGAGGATCAATAATGATATTTTTCACGATGTCACTCAACCTCAACGTTTATCCTCCTATGAATTCCTCAAAACTGGGTTATTTGAAGTGCTGAACCCGAGGGCCCAACGTGAGCGTGACGGGCGGCAGACCAACGATGATCGTCGAAAAAGCCGATGCCCTCACGAGTTACTACAAAATGTCGAAAAAAAGCGCGGGTCTGCCGTACCGTCAACGCCGAGTTGGGCACGACCAGATCACAGAGGGGTATTTGTGCTGCAAACCCCAA
>JBBCAX010000282.1:0-1008 GCA_051382335.1 Deltaproteobacteria bacterium TL4 | reverse complement strand
TAATTTTAATGCCTTTTCTGGAGATTGAGATTCTTCTGTCATAAGACTCCTTTAGGGTTGGGGTTGAAGTCCTATGATAACTTTCTATCCTTCTGAAACACAATCTTTTTTTTATGAGAAAGCCGTGGGGGGATCCTCAGTGTCTTTATGAGGAGTCCCTTTTTCTCCCGCATTCTGGAACGATTCATCGGCTTCAGCAATGTCATCTTCCAAGACCTCATCAGGACGATTATCAAAGGCCTTGCCATACAGTTGATGACGACGATTCAAGAGCGTTTCGTAGTGAAGTCCGAGCTCCTTCGATAAATGGAGCGTCGGAATTCCTTCGCTAACCCCCTGAAGAACTCGAACGATTGTGGAACATCTGTAGGAACTTCCTGACCAAACGGTATCGGTAAAAAGATTGAAGACTTTGCCACAAAAACAACATTGATAATCGACTACGCAGGGACGGTGTTGCTTCTTGTGCGGCGCTTGATCCGAAGCAAGCTCTTTACCACAAGGGTAAGACAAGCCTTTCGGATGGAGCATGTCCATGAGATAGTCGTAACCATTGGATTCATCAAACAAATGGGTGATCGGAAACTGCATCATAAACAAACCTTATCGGAGAGGGATGACCAAAAATTAAAACTGTAGCATAGTTTGCTGGCCACCTCAAAACAGCTATGAGCGATCTGAGTACTAATGTTTCGCAGGACCTGTCAGAACTCCAAAATGCGTCTTGCTCCCAGGCTGAAAAGGAGATATTCTTAAGCGAATAGCAGCATTGACGCGTTTGAGATTCTTTAGTAGCAATCCCTTAACCTGTAGGAGACCTGATGGCAAAAAGAAGGCTTATTACTTTTGATTGGGCCATGAAACGCCTTTTAAGAAGCAAAGCGAATTTCAGCATTCTGGAAGGCTTTCTGAGTGAGCTTTTGAAAGAGGAGATCCACATTCTGGAAATTCTGGAAAGTGAGGGGGAGAAGAAACACGACAAGGATAAATTTAACAGAATTGATCTGA
>JBBCAX010000281.1:0-31128 GCA_051382335.1 Deltaproteobacteria bacterium TL4 | reverse complement strand
GCTTCCGAACGGGAGCGTGCCTGTTCTGACGCCAGCTCCATCTGATCCGTCTGACGTTGAATCACCTGTGCCACTTCGCCCTGTCGGTCACGGATATCGGCTAATTGCCGGCTGAGGGCATTTCCCAGACTGGCAATATCGCTTCTGACCCCGCTGATCAAGATCACCAGTTTTTCGTTATTGGTCTGGGCTTCCTGTTTTTCCACTAAACTGATGGCCGCATCGGTTTCATTAAACGGGGTTTCCTTGATGATCAATGAATATTTACGCGCGGCGATCCAGTAATCGTCCTGTTTTTCCGACTGTTGGGCTTCGACCCGTTTGAGTCGGGCAATTCGTTCCGCGGCCTTGAAGTTACCGCCTCTCTGTTTGACCTGATTTTTCATTTCATCCAGTTCTCTGGCGTAGGCCTGTTTACCGGCTTCTTCATACTGTTTCGCGTAAGGGAAAGCCCTCTGAAATTCTTCCAGACCCACATAACCCTCCATGTCTCTGGCACGACCAAAAGCAATCCTGTGAATCTGTTCCATCGCCAGCACCGCTTCCCGAGTGTTCGGGTACTTGGACATGAACATCCGATAACCAGGCACCAAATTCGCATGGCGATACAACTCGTACTCCGCCGTTATGGCCTTCTCAGCTTCCGGTGATCGTGAATATTTGTTCACAAACTCATCATAGCCATCTACCGTATTGCGCTTGCGATACAATTCGTACTCCGCCGTAATGGCTTTCTCAGCTTCCGGTGATCGTGAATATTTGTTCACAAACTCATCATAGCCATCTACCGTATTGCGCTTGCGATACAACTCGTACTCTAGCGAAATCGCTTCACCAACTCCGGAATGATCAGGATACTGAACTATGAACTCGTCATAGCTCTCAATCGTGTTTTTTTGTAGGTAAAACAGAAATACAATTTTCAATGAACGGCTCTGAGTCTCATAAATTGTTCTCAGTGCGGCTTGCACGGAGTCCTGATCGAACCGTCCAAATTGTTTGGTGTCATCTGCTTTCACCTGTCCTTCTTCAAATTTCCCGTTTGTAAAACGGCCTGATAAAGAAATTTGCTTATTGGCCCATTGTCCCATGCCGTTGATCTGGTTATTACGCCATTGCCCCTGATAGGAATCTCCATTCGCCCAGGTGAGTTTGCCAATTCCCGCACGAGCAAACCCCTGATACTCGCCCTGATATACCTCCCCCTGATACGCCCCTGTTGTCCAGATTGCATACCCGACAGCACGATTCGGCTGATAGTCGATCACAGCAATACTCCCGTTCGAAAATTTTACCTGGGTAACTCCAGCAGGATAACCTGCCTTGAACGTTCCTTCCATTGTCAGCTCTTTCTGTTGACGGTCCGTCATGACCAGTTGGCCATCGCCATCCAGTTTTCCATCCTTACAGGAACCCGACCAATGGGCGGTTCCTCCCAGGCTGGGAATATAAACGTTGCAGCCCTTGTCGGTCACCAACAAAATCAGGGCTTCCTTGCGTTTTAAAACATCTGGTTGGTATTGCCCCTTGGGGTACTCCGACAGGTAACGGTCGTATGATTCAACAGTGTTTGCGCTCACCGCCGCCTTGTAAAACAGTTCCTCACGGCTAGATTTCGCCGGCTGTACATACTTCCCCTTGGGGTACTCCGACAGGTAACGGTCGTATGATTCAACAGTGTTTGCGCTCACCGCCGCCTTGTAAAACAGTTCCTCACGGCTGGATTTCGTCGGCTGTACATACTTCCCCTTGGGGTACTCCGACAGGTAACGGTCATACGCATCCAAACGGTTACGAGACTGAGCCTCATTAAAAATAAGGTCTTCCAGCTTGTTTTGAACTTCCTTCACAAACTGTCCTCGTGGATATTCTCTCAGGTAGTTCCGATAACTGTTCTCCGTATTCTGTCTTTTGGAGTCCTGATAGTGGGCTTCCTCACGCTTTTTTTGGCACTGCTGGCATATTCGCTTTGTCCATAATCCTTCAGGAACTGGTCATAGGCCACTACGGTTCCTGTTTTCTGAGCCTGTTCATAAGCTTGACTGGCACAGCCACCCACCAGTCCCGACAGCAGGATTCCCAGAATCCCGATCCACCATGCGTTTTGTTTCATGATTCCTCCTCAGTATTGTTCTGCAATTCAACAACCACGGCCTTTACCCGTGCACCCACGGATAGCCATATTTCAAACGGTTGAGATTCTCACTTGTTGTCATCCCTTCATTACGTTCATGGCAAGCTCTGGGCCGCAGGTGTGCGCCCGTTCGCCAATCACCACGATTCAATCCTTACCCAAGATCAGTATGGATTTGTATAGGGATTTCGTAGCAAAAAATCAGAAATAGATCCACCAAAAAATGTTTTTATTACAACTTAATTCATGTGTTGTGTTTTGCCTTTATAGATTTCCAGAAAAGTTTTTTCCTGGGAGTGCGTGCATTTTGCCCGCAAAAGCAGATGGGACGCCTGCGCTCCCAGCAGAATACCGGAATTATTGAGATGATTTACCTCACAGACCTTGGTACTGACCAGTTTTGCGGATTGAGGGAGGTTCTGCCGCCGTTGCACCGTCTGGATATTTTCCAGCAAGGTCAGCGACTTGAGAAGTTCACGGTTCTTAAAACCCGATTGAGACAAATCAAAACTCACTTGGGATGTTCCAAGCCCCTTGGAACTGCTGCCCTTGCCGGGATCGATACGATAAGTGACACCTTCAGTTTTTGGCTGTCCGGCGAAGCACTCAACCACAGCGTTGACCGCCTCTGTCTGGAAGGGTTGTTTTTTGAATTTGAGTTTCATAGCTAATTCCTTTCCGTTCTCCGTTTACCGTTCTCCGTTCACCGTTTCACGTTATTTTTACAGTCAACGGTCAACAGCTAACGGTCAACGTCATTTATCATTTTGGGTAACCTTTTTTAGAAAGAGGCAATTTAACACCCATTGGGCGTGAAATTTCTATACAGGTTACAACTATCTATGACGAAAATAATTTAAATTTCGTTTCAACACTGTTGTTGCTAACACCATAATTCTATTACATTTTATAGATTTTTATTCTTAATTTATTCTTAATTTATTCTTAATTTATTCTTTTTATTCTTTGAGAATCCATTTAGGTACTTTACGAGATCCTATATTGACTATTGTTTCTGTAGTTCGCATTCCCGTGATCAAGTTACCGATTTTGTTCCGTTTTTGTTCATCATCCAAAGCCTCACTCAATTTTCCCCACAGCAGATCATCAATCTCCTTACGGGTGGCAGAGCCAAATTTAACCAGATAATCATGAACTAGCTTCGTGTAATAATCGTCATCCTGGGTACGTGTACGAATATAATCCGCCTTGCTTGAGGTTGCGGCGGCAACGGTTGCAGAGACATGATAGTTGGGTTTCCTGCCTTCAATAAGATTTTCCCTGCGCAAATGTTTCGCCACTTCATCATCAATGGGGAGTTTTTTCTGGACGCGATCAAGCGCAAAGATATCTTGCAGCGTCAGGTTTGTTTTTTGGATCAGCATACGGCTATAAGCGGGATCAACAATCTTTCCATGAATCGTTATTTTTACAGCATCAGACTCGCTCAAATCATAATCCGGGAGAGGAAAATAGCGCCGTGCCTGTCCAAGGTGCATCTCATAAATTCCATAGCCCCTGGAATCAATCATATTCAGCTCTGTCATGGCCTGAGCGAGAAAAGGATTGCGGTAGCGCCTTGGGGTTTTGTGCCCGGAAATATAATCCTCAGGCTGTCCTTCAAAAAAACAGCCTTCATTTTCAAACATAAGCCTGTCAGGGAGTTCTGTTACAATGATTCGGCCACTTCGTGTATAATCCTGATGAGCAATGCAGTTGTGCAAGGCCTCCAATACAATCTTTTGATCATATTTAGATACTTCAATGGGGAGCAACTGTTCTTCTGGAAGAATACGCAACTGAATATTGCGGATTTTCTGGTAAAGCGCACTGGTATTGAGCAGAAATGGGGGGCCAAAATGCTGATAAGCTCGTTCGGTGCCTTCCAGCTTCCAGGTCATTTGCGCAGGATGCGGTGAAAGTAGATGCGCCGCTTCCGCCTTCCCCAGTAATAACAGAGTGGCACGGGTGATTTGTCTGTCCTTGGTCAATTTTGCACGATCCAGGAAAGTGGTTTCGGGCCAGGACATGACTTCATCAACGGCAAATCGATTGGCATATTTCTGGGTGAAAGACTCCCTCGCTTTGGATAAGGCTTTTAGATCAAGATGATCCACCGTCGCAGAGGTAACCACTTGACCTGACCAATCGGAAGCTCCGGCTTGCTTACGAATTTCATCCAGTTTATCCAACCCTAGATGAGTCAGGCTTTCTCCGGCACGAGCATAATAATGCCCGTTCCAGGCGATAGGCATTCCAAAGGGGGCGGCTGGAATCTCAAACAGGATGACTCTCCCTGTATCTGTTGCCAGTTCGTGGATTTCCCGAAAAGTAATGCTTGGCTCGGTCTGTTCTGAAATTTGTAATTTCGTTTTTTGTAAACGATCTTTCTCCTTTCGGTAGTCGCTGCCAACAATGGATCGGGTTTTATTATCCACGCCAAATACCAGCCAGGCTTTTTCTGAATCCCTCAAGTTGGCTTCATTAGCAAGAGCAGAAAAGTATTTGCCGATATCTGAAGTAGAATAGGAATCTCCAACATTTTTGAACTCAATCACTTCGTTTTCCCAACAAGAAATCAGATGAGAAAGAAGTTCTAGCAGTGCTTGTTTTTCCATGACATGAGGTCCTTTTTAAAAATTGTTCACCGTTTCCCGTTCTCCGTTCTCCGTTCCCCGTTTCCCGTTCTCCGTATTTTCCCGCTCAACGGTCAACGGCTAACGGTCAACGTCTTTTCCGGTCAACGATTTAAAGAGTCTTTACTTCCGTTCCAGGCGAAATGAGTTTGAAAATCTGCTCGACGTTGATCTTGACGCTATCGCTGCTAAAGGCATCATCCCGGAAGACCACCCGCAAGGGTTTGTAAGCGGCCAACTTCTTCACCAGATCTTCGGTCACAGGGGAATCAAAACAGGCGATCAAGGCATTGGTATCCACCAGGAAGACCGTCTTGCCATCAATGGTTTTTTGGGTAATGGGGAGGGTGAGGTCAAGACCCCAATCAATGAACACCTGAAACAGCAGGTCTTCGGGGCTTCGGTCGGGCTTGATGTGATCTTTGAACAGTTCCAGATTTTCCTGTTTCAGTTCCTCCGGCGTATAATACACCTCCTTCAGGTTGGAAGTGTCCACTTTGAACACTCGGAAACCCACATCGAGGTTTTGGGTGGTGAGGGGGTTTTCTTCCTTGATCTTCTTACCGGCACGGCGAATTCGTTCCTTGCCGATTTCAGCAATGGTTTTGTAACCTGCCTTGAAAGCTTCTGTTTGTTCAGCGCACGGTTCGGGGAGCTGCACCATGATGAATTTACGGTTGCCGTTGTCTTCGGCATTGAGTTGCATCACAGCGTGGGCAGTGGTGGCGGAACCGGAGAAAAAATCGAGGACAATATCGTTGGAACCAAGTCCTGTACGTAATATCTTTTTTATCAAGAGTGTAGGCTTGGGAAATTCAGCTACATCTAGTCCAAATAAAGATTTTATTTCTTTTGCAGAATCTGCTGAAAAACCGCCATCAAGTATCAAAGTTGGCAAAGTGCTTCCTTGTCTAACTTCCGACAGAAACCTTTTTAAATAAGGAGCACCGGAACCTTCTCGGAAGCCAATTCTATTGTCTTTTAGCATTTCATTTACTTTATCTTTATTGTACAGCCAGCATTTATTTTGTGGTGGAAAATATTCCTGCCCATTTATAGGATTTTTTATCGGGAAAACACATGAAGCAACTAAACGACCACCTTTCCCATTAGCACTCAAATTATCAGGAAACCAAGGACCTCTTGGATCATTATTGGGGTTTTTATATTTATCATCTAACTCAGGCTTCCTCTCTTGCAAATAAAGTTCAGTATTATTTATGCTTTTGGCAAAAACGATTATATATTCATGTATCTTACCGATATATCTATCATTAGGGGTATTAGCTCTCTTTTTCCATACAAGTTGTTCAATAAAATTGTCTGAACCAAAAATTTCACCACATACTTTTTTGATATTACAAGCTTCATTGTCATCAACGGATATGAAGATTACTCCATCTTCCCTCAACAGGTTCCGAGCCAACTTTAATCTCGGATAGATCATCGTCAGCCAATCCGAATGAAACCGTCCATTTGCTTCCGTATTAGCAACAAGTCGGTTACCCAGCTCATCCTTCTGATTGGAACGTTGTAGGAATTCTTCCGCATCTTCTGCAAAATCATCATTATAAATGAAATCATTGCCAGTGTTGTAGGGGGGGTCGATATAGATCATCTTCACTTTGTTCAGGTAGGTTTCCTGAAGCAGTTTGAGCGCATCCAGATTATCGCCTTCGATATAGACGTTCCGGGTGTTCTCAAAATCAACACTCTCTGCCTTGTAAGGTCGCAGCGTTTTGGCAATGGGAGCGTTAGCGGTCAGTATCGCCTCATTTTTACCGGGCCAGTTCAAGGTGTAGCGTTCCTGGGGGCCTTCGACCAGACTTGCTGAAAGTTCTTGCCGTAACTGGTCAAAGTCTATTCCGTTGACCGTTTGCTGTTGACCGTTGACTGTGGAAATTGTCTCGGTGATGCAATTGGGAAAAAGTGCTGCTATTTTTTTGATGTTTTCATCCACTAAATTGGGGGTTTGCATCTTCATTTTGTCCATGATTATTCCTTTTTAAAAATTGTTTACCGTTTACCGTTCACTGTTTACCGTTTTTTTCCGGTCAACGGTCAACATTTATCGTTCTCCGTTCCCCGTTCCCCGTATTTTTCGGTCAACGGCTAACGGTGATCAGACAACGGATTTCGTTCTCCGTATTTTTCGGTCAACGGCTAACGGTCAACGGTCAACGGTATCTTCCTGTTCAGCCAGATAAGCCTCAATCAAGCGTTGTTCTCGTTCCAGTTCCCTGGCTAATTCCGCTTCAGTGGGGAGATATAGCATATATTTCGAGGCGAAAATCTGTTTGCGGTCACTCAGAACAGAATACTTTGCCACGGCTTCATTCTTTTCCGCACACAGAATAAGACCAATAGTGGGGTTGTCATCGGGTGCGGTGTACAGATCCTCAAACATGCGAACATAGCCATCCATCTGCCCCACATCCTGATAGGATAGCTCACCCATTTTAAGGTCAATCAGCAGATAGCATTTGAGGATGCAGTTATAGAAGACCAGATCAACATAATGGTCGGTATCTTCAAAGCGCATACGTTTCTGACGAGCTACAAAGGCAAAGCCTTTGCCAAGCTCCAGAAGAAAGGTTTGCAGGTGGGTGATAATTGCGGATTCAAGCTGTTTTTCGTGCAACGTAGATACTTCCGGCAGCCCTAAAAACTCCAGGACATACGGATTTTTCAAGGTCTCAATACTTTCCGTGCGTGGTACACTTTCCCGCCGTGCAGTTTCTATCATTTTCTGCGGGTTCTGGCTTTTCAGCATTCGTTCGTAATACTGCGAATGGATCTGCCGCTCCAGCGACCGTTTATCCCAGCAGCATTCAATGGCCTCCCGCTCATAGAACTCACGGGCTTCCGGTTTGACAACCCGCATCAGTGCCCGATAGTGTGACCAGCTCAGGTGTGGATTGAAACACGGTACAGGCTCGTCACCCGTTGTGCGACCCTTTTGCGCTGACACTGTCAATTCCCCGCCCATTGGGTAGAGTTTTTGCGGATCATTCAATTCGCTACCTGACGGGTAGCTTATTCCAAGAGGTGAAAGCAATTGGCTACCCTGTGGGGAGCTTTTCTTTTCAAGGCCTTCAGAATAGGTTGAATAAAACTGTCTGAAGTTTTTCAGGTTGGCCACTGAAAATCCCTTGCCGTATCTTACGGTTAGTTGTTTAGATAGGTTTTCAATCACCTGCTTGCCATATTCTGCCCGTTCATCACCGCCCTGGAGTTCCAACACAATCTCACGCCCGATCAGCCAATAAGCCGTCACCATACTGCTATTAACCGCTCTGACCACATGGGTGCGAGCCTGCTCCAGAATCAAAACAACACGATCAAGCAGCGAATTATCCGTGATTGTTTTCGTCAGTTTCCTGTTTTTTTTCATTCTGTTCTCCTTTTTTTCCGTTCACCGTTCTCCGTATTTACCGTTTCCCGTTCTCCGTTTCCCGTTCTCCGTTTTTTCACGGTCAACGGTCAACGGTGATCGGTCAACGGTTCAGAGAATTCACAAGAGCCTGAAGCATTTGTGAGATTGATTTTAATCTTTCAATAAAGTCTTTTGCCGTTTCTTTGGGAATAAGTTCAATTTCAATAGCAATATACATTTGCGTTCGCAGTTCTGCTGCTGATCCCATTGCAATGCGCAAAAAACGGATAAAATCCGCTTTGCTATGTCGTTCGCTCCCCTCCGCAATATTGCTGGGAATCGAAACAGCAGCACGGCACATCTGGTCTTTCAGCCCATAATCCTTTGTGTCTTTTAGCATCTTATACACATCAACACTAAGACGGCAGGCTTTTTTCCAAACTTCCAAATCTTCAAAAGAGTTCATATTCCGTTCTCCGTTCTCTGTTTACCGTTCACCGTAATTCCGTTCTCCGTTCCCCGTTCTCCGTTTTTTTCCTGTCAACGGTCAACGGTCAACGGTCAACGTTTTTCCCCGGTCAACTTCTTCATAATCTCCCGTATTTGGGCATTCAACTCCACCTTGCGGTTAAACTGCTTTTCACTGTTCAACTTGGCTTCCAGGGCTTTCAGCTCTCGCTTTAATTTCCGAGTCTGTCTGACACGCTCCACGAGAGAGGCTAACGCTTCCCCATTGGAGGGTGGCAGGTCAATGTAAGCCAGAAGCATCTGTTCATACAGTGCTTTCAGATCAAGAGCCACGGGTAGCGGTATGGAAGGGGTTGTGACATCCGACCAGCCGGTTTCAAAATATGCCTCTATGACCCACGTTCCTGATCCAGCCTCTGCTGGCCTCTTAAAAGCGGCTACTCCCTTCACCTGATCCTCATAGCGCAACTGAAAGAACAGGGGATATGGAATCGCCTTGTCGATAACGCTCAGAACATCGGTGTCGAGTTCTGGCTCCTTGAGAATGATCTCGAATATCTGAATCTCACTGTATCCATCCCGTGCGTCAAGATTGGTGGTATCCGGGGACAATTTATACTTCCAGATAATTTCACTGATCTGTGAAACGAACTTGTTCTTGATCGCTGGGGAAGGCTTGGCATTGGCGTATATCTTCGTCTTTGGCAGTACCCGGTTGAAGGCAGCCTTTGCAGGGTAGATAAACATTTGCCCTCACCCTAACCCTCTCCCGCAAGGGGCGAGGGAACCATGTTGTCCCTCACCACCAGGAAGGCAATGAGTTCAAAGTCATTCAAGCCACGGATGGTATTGAGTAAAGCGGTTGTGCCACCACTCGAAAAGAGGCTGTCCAAATCTTTATCTTCCTTGATATCAATCATGGAGTGAATCGCTTGTTCCAGCAAACGGGAATAAGTCTCCATCTTCCGGCCATCGTGTGTTTCCTGGTTGAAGGGTTCATACAGGGAGCGAATCGGTTCAGAGCGCCCTTTACAGGCTGACCGTAGCAGGTCGAGGATCTTCTTGACCTCCGTATGATTGATAACAATCTGGCCATTGATCCCCATGTAAATCAGATAATAGGGGTGCAGGCGGTTCAGTTGGTTGACCTTCACACCCTCATCGGTATTGCGCAGGACGAATATCACACCGGGGAGAATGCCCTTTTCAGAATCAACACCGATTACGGCGTGCATCCCTCTGGGCAGGCTGTCCATGTTGCCATTCGCTTTGACATAATTGACCAAATCCATACGGAAGTCATTCAAGCCAAGGTCGGTAATGGAGACTCCGGTCTTGACGTCCTCCAGATCAATCACTTCTTCCTGAAGCCGCTGGAGCTGTTCCTTGCGGAAAGCCATGTCGTTGGCTTCAGCACTGAGAACATTATCATCCCCCGTGGCGGTAACATCCGCAATGACCATGCGGCTTTCTACACGGTTTTTCAGATTGATGTAGTCATCCAGCGAGATATCCGGCCAAAAATTAACGAGCTGTATCCTGGTATTTTTAGAGCCAATCCGGTCAATCCGCCCAAATCGCTGAATGATACGAACCGGATTCCAGTGGATGTCATAGTTCACCAGATAATCACAGTCCTGAAGGTTCTGTCCTTCGGAGATACAATCCGTTCCAATCAGAATGTCAATCTCGGCAGGTTCTTTCGGCAAGATCATGGCCTTTTCCTTCGATAACGGAGAGAACAGAGTCAGCAAGGATTGATAATCATAGTTATGTTTGAGCGTGGACTTGCAACCGTCGCTACCTGTCACTTTGGCTGTATGCAGGCCAAAGTGCTCCAGGTTGTAGGGGTACAGGTTGCTGTAGAGATAAGCGGCGGTATCGGCAAAAGCAGTGAAGATCAGCAAGCTGGTTACGCAGGTCATTGAAGCGGTTATTGACAGGTGTTGCCGATAACATCAGTACCTTGGTCTTTACACCGGCCTTGATCACATTATTCATCAACTTCTGGTAACGAGTTTCCCGATCTTTATAGGCTTCATTATTGCGGAAGTTATGGGATTCATCAATGACCACCAGATCATAGTTCCCCCAGTTAATCCGATCCAGGCGTATGCCGAGAGAATAACCACGGGTACGCTGCAAATCCGTATGACACAGAACATCGTAGTTAAAACGATCTTTGGCAAAGAGGTTTGTGACGAGGTTCTGATTGTAATTCTGCCAGTTGTCCGAAAGCTTCTTGGGACAGAGCACCAGAACCGATTTGTTGCGCAGTTCGTAATATTTAATCACAGCCAGTGCGGTAAATGTTTTACCCAATCCAACACTATCCGCCAGGATACACCCATTATAGCTTTCCAGTTTATTGATGATCCCCACAGCGGCATCCTTCTGGAAATTGAACAACTTTGCCCAAATAAGACTGTTCTGATAGCCGGTCAGGTCATTGGGCATGAAATCTTCAGAAACATCTTCGAGAAATTCTTTGAACAAATTGAACAAAATCAGAAAGTAAATCGATTCAGGGGAATTTTCAGTATATACCGCAGCAATATGCTCACACACCTGTTCCGTGATATCGCTGACCTTGTCGTGGTCATGCCATATCTGGTTAAACAGGTGCAGATAGGTATTTGTCAGGGTGGGATCCTCTATTTTATTGACGAAATTTGATACAGCATCTCCCTTCTGATAGCCCAAATCAACGGCTGTAAAACCACTTAGCGGTAGATACACCGACTTTGTCTGAGCACCCTCGACACAAGCAAACTGCTGCATGGGGGCTTGGGTACTATTCGATTTGAATTTGACCTTACGCTTGATCCATTCAGCACATTCTTTGGCTATGGCACGTTGCGTCAGTTCATTCTTCAAGCGGATCTCAAATTCTGAACCGTACAGACTGCTCTCCCGCTTGAGCTTGGGAATATGGAACTCACGTTTTTCTTTACCGAGTTTGTCAATGATCTGGTTGGAGATGAAGGTAGGCGAGGTGAACAGGAAATTGAGAGAGTCGATCTTTTCCATTTCCGCTTTCAAAGCTTCATAGGCGTAAATAGAGAAGCAGGAAGCGGCAATCTTCAGCTTTGAGTCAGGCCGGAGGGTTTTCTTTAGATTATCTCCCAACAACGTGGTGAGGTTGTCAATGATTTCCATATTTTTTATCGTGAAGACCTGAAATTGATAGTCTCTCAGTTGTAGCCATAAATATCAGAAACGTCTATCTTTGGCGTGTGTGATAATAGCAATCCGTAAGCATGATATCCCCTGCGGAAAAACTATCGAGAATTTGACGTAACAGAGCATGTTCCCCCGTTTTTTTGCCTTGATAAGGACCAACGACACGACCTTTCCATAGCCAAGTGGATTGGGCTTCTTTTTCTAAAGATCGTCCGGTTTCACAAACTAATTAAGGAAGTGCCATTAGTCCTTAGGCTTCGTTGCGTAAGAAAAGGAGAAATGAGGGTAAGATCAGCAAGTCCGCGATGAGTGCCGCGACAATCACCACCGCGCCTAAAAATCCAAAAGTGACGTTAGGGACAAAGGCCGAAAAAATATTAACCCCAAAGCCAAAAAATAAAATAATGGAGGTGAAGGTGATGGCTTGCCCTGATTCCAGGAGCGCGTTTTGGATGGCTTCGGTCTTGAGTTGTCCGTTCTTTTTTGCCCGTTGATAGCGCATCATAAAATGAATGGTATCATCTACAATAATTCCAAAAGTCAAAGCAGCGATAATCATGGTGCTGAAATTTAACTGGATACTAAAAAGGGCCATCAGACTCCCTGCGATTAATATTGGGAAAATACTGGGTACCAGCGCAATGATGACATATTTAAAAGAACGTAACAGCATAATAAAGCAGAGGATTATAATTCCAAACGCTAACAAAAAGGAGCGAACCAAACCCTGTAGGATGTAAGTATCCCGGTTGGTATGCAGCATATTATTTCCCGTAATTGCCGCGTTTAACTCGGGATAATGAATAGTTAACTCCTGTTGGATTTGCTGTGCCAGTTTTCGGGTTTGAGAGGAAGAGGCGTAGTTGTATTGTACTGTAATTAAAAGATAGCGGTTGTTAAAATAGCGGTCAGGATTTCCGCCTTGCTCTGAAACATTTTTCCCTAACTGATAGAGCAATTGTTGGAGACCTTCCGTTTGTTCAGGCAGCGTATAAAATTGATGATTTCCTTCATGCAGGGCTTTATTGATTTGCCGAAGATAATCAATTGAGGAAAAGGCTTTTCCCACATCGTTCAAGGTTTCAAGATAATTCTGAAACAATTCGATTTTCTTCAGATAGTCTAAATCAAAAAGCCCTTCTTTCTTTCCTGAATCCACCAATATTTCCAGCGTTCCCGACGATTGAAAAGCGTTCTCAAAGTAAGCAAGTGATTGATTGACCGAGGACTCTTTTTTAAAAAATTGTTTATAGGATGAATCAATTTCGATAAAAGGCAACAGCTCTGTCAGCACAAGGAGCAAAACACAACTTATGAGTAAGATCCAGGTATGTGTCTTTTGAATAAACGCTGGAAGGCGTTTGATCATCCCCGTGATGATCCCCTTTCCAATAATTTGATCAAACTGACTGGCGGAGCCTTTGGCAAAACTCATCAATGCGGGCAATGTCGTCACTGAGAAAAAAAACGCGATCCAAACACCGATTGCGGCTGCAATTCCATATTCTTTCAACGGAACCAGATGTGTTGACGTCAACGCTAAAAAGCCGACAGCCGTCGTTAGCGTGGTATAAAAACAGGGGATAAATAAGTTTTGAATACTTTCAGTAGCCGCCACTGGAGAACTTTTCCCCTGATGCCTCAAACGATAAAACTCGGTAATAATATGGATCGCGTCCCCAATCCCCACCGCAATCAAAAGCGCGGGTAAGTTGACATTGAGCAGGTTTAAATTCCAGCCTAACCAGGCGATCGTGCCCATCACTCCGACAACTGATCCAACCACCACCACCATAGGCATCAACAACCCTTCCCAGGTTCTGAAGAATAAAATCAGCAATAAGACAATACTGGACACCATCAATCCGCGGGTCAAGTCGGCATTATCCTCTGTCGTTGTCAAAACCCGCTCATTGATCAAGACCAGGCCGGAAAGATGAACTTCATACCCCTGAGCCTCAAAATCATAGAGTTTCAAAAACACCCGTACATCTTCAACAAGTTTGAGCTGAGCTTCTATGTTTCCTTGACCTTCACGGGCTTTTGCAATAATCGCGGAATGGTGCAAATCTTTGGAAATAAGCCTTTGCTGGATCAGCGTTTGTTGCTGTAAGAGTGAAATGAGGTGTTTTTGATATTCTGAACCTTCCTTGGGCGCCTCAAGATCCTCAATCAATTTGTCTAAGTAAAGAGCGTCCTTTTCTGCTCGGAAATAGCGATAATTTGTGAGAGAGTCCACCTTGGTGACGGCCTTGTGTGCTTCCAGGAAATTTGTGAGTTGCTGAATGATCTTCAAAGCGTTTGGATGAATGAGCTGCTGTGTCTTCTCTTTGGGAGAGAGGCCAATGACTAAATATTGACCATCACCATAAATGGATTTTAATTGCTTATAATCCTTCAAAGCCGGATCTTCATCAACAAACCACATTTCAGGGGAGTTATCAAAGGTCAACTGTCGAATCGGCCATCCCAAGCCTATTAGCAACAAGCCTGAAAGGACAAGGACCCCCATCCGTTGGCGAACAACTAAAATGGCCCAGGAATCGATGATCTTTGTAATCCAATGCTCTATCATCATAGGTGTTTTGCTTAAAGCTGTTGTTTTAACTTTTTTCTATAATCGTATGAATCACATGATCTTTTTGTTGCCATATTTGACTCAGCCACCCTTGAAACTGCTCGCGAAATTGAAGATCTTCCAAATAATCTCCTCGAAATTCGTCCGATATCGGAATGAGTTCACCTCTGACAACAATCTGCGGGATGCGCCCACATAAAAAATCCCAAAACTTTTTTTTATGAAGGGGATAAACAATCGTGATGTTCAACACACCCTCCAGGTACTGTCCCAGTTCTGATAAAATCAAAGCCATTCCTCCAGCTTTAGGGATAAGGAGGTGCTGAAAAGGAGATTTCCGGGCCTGATGCTTTTGGACTGTGAAGCGGGTTCCTTCAGCAAAATTGATGATAGAAAAGGGCATGTCTTTGAATTTTTCGCAAAAATGACGCGTGGTCTCAAGATCTTTTCCTTTTAACTCAGGATATTGTCCCAGAAATTCTTTGGAGTATCTTTGAACAACAGGAAAATCAAGATGCCAACACAAGGCCCGGAAAAAGGGATTCCATTTTTTAGGAGGTTTAATAAAGAAACGGGGAGCAGGAACTTTGTAATTTAAAGTGTGGAATAAAACCAAAATATCCGTCCAGGATTGATGGTTGGAGATGATTAAATAGCTTTTACGATGACTCAACGCTTCAGGAAGTTCCACATCCCAATGGGTTTTTCGATTCAGTCCGTTAATCCCCTTGGTAATCCCCCCCCACATAAAACCGATCCAGGTTAAAATATGAGAGAATCCGGGTTGTAGACTTTTGTAGGGGAACACCATCTTAAAAAGGCCCAAGATCATAACCATGGAACCAAAAATCAAAGCATTGACCGCATATAAGCCCAAGCTCAAAACACCTTTCAAATTGGAAAATAATCGCGTCATGTAAAATACTCGTGAGCTGTCAGTGCGGGGTGTGAAGCAGATTTTCCCCCCAAATAAGGGGCACTAAGCATGTCGGCCGAACAAGTACGTCATACCGCTTCGGCCTCAATGGTTGTTTCCATTGTTCCCGGTCGCCAAAAAAGCGGGAGCAAATGAAGACCCCCGGGTGTCAGGACTAGACCATCAATTTCCGCAGAATGGACTCACACGTTGCTTGATCCATATACTCAGGAACTCCGTAAATATCAAAATGAGCTTCCTTCAAGGCCGCTTTGGCAATTGCGGGAATGTCTTTTGCTTGGATCGAATCCAATTTTTCAGGAATATTAAATTCCGCCAACATGGCACGAATGTAATCAATGAACTTTTGTGCCAGTTGCTCATGGCTTTCCTTGCCTTTTTTCAAACCACATATTTCTGCTAATTTGGCAAGACGCTCAGAGGCTCTTTCTTTTGAATATTCAAGGATATGGGGCAGGACCACCGCATTTGCCAAACCGTGGGGAATATGATAGAAGGCTCCCAGGTTGTGAGAAATGGCGTGGACATAACCAATACCCGCTTTAGTAAAGGCCATCCCCGCGTAAAAAGAAGCCTGTGCCATATTTTGGCGAACATCCACATTCTTCCCGTCTTTGACGGCTTTGGATAGATTTTCACTAATCAGTCGGGTTGCCGCAATGGCGAAAAGATCAGTATCGGGAAGAGCCCCCTTTGAAATATAAGCTTCCACCGCATGCGTCAGGGCATCCATCCCGGTGGTTGCGGTGAGCATTGGCGGCAGACCTGTCATTAACGCTCCGTCCAAGGCTGCTAGCAAAGGCACCATTTTGGGATCAATGATCGGTGTTTTCTGATGAGTTACCGGATCTGAGACCACGGAAACAACGGTGACTTCTGAGCCTGTGCCAGCGGTTGTGGGAATCACAAATAAAGGCATACAGGCTTTCCAAACCTTAAAGTATCCGGTTAGCTTTTTCAAGGGTTTGTCGTTGGTAACTCGCGCACTGATGGCTTTAGCGGCATCGATAGAGGAACCGCCTCCTACCGCAAGAATCGCTTCACAGCCATTCTTTTTCAGGAGGGTTAACCCTTTTTCAACTTGATCATAGGTAGGGTCGGGCAGAACTCCATCGTAAATGACATAGTTCACCCCGTTCTCGGTCAGCGTTTTTTCAATCTCCTTCAAAAGACCAATCTTGACCAAGATCTCATCGGTCACAATCAGTATTTTTTTCGTCCCGGTTTGAGCAATCGCTTCGCACAATTTCAGAGAAGAGCCCGGACCGGTAAACAGGGAAGGTTTAGGAAAAGGCAGAACTTGCGCCACGAGTTTTAAGGCCTTTACGGCTTGTTGATACCCTTGAGTTTGAAGTCCAAAGGGTAGTTTTGAGACTCCATTTTCCAACATAGCAATGCTTTTGTCAATCATGATAACTCCTTGGTTGTTGGATATGCTTACCCGCATATCAGGTTGTTGATTGTGTTTTTGAGCAATATCCACCCTCTATTACATCTTGACGCTCTATGACACAATATTTAAATACAGGATTTATTCAATAAAGGCTGAGGGGCTTCATTGGAACAAGCTCATTTCCTCCGGAACTGTCCGGGAATGGTGAATGAAACGATGGCGCTGCCTTTCAGGGGTGCCAAAAACCCTTTTCGGCTGAGGTTTCGCGACAGCTTAAAGTGGTATTTTGAATCGAAACGTACTTCCCTGTCCGAGAATCGTTTCCACATAGGCGGAGCCTTTCAATGAATGAACCGCCTCTTGGATCGCATCCATTCCCACGCCCCTGCCTGAAATACTGGTCACCTGTTCTGCGGTACTGAAGCCTGGAATAAATAAAAGTTTCCAGGCCTCCTTATGGGCAATATGTTGTTCCACCAAATTCTGATCAATATGCTGATTCATTCTGCATTTTTCAATGATTTTTTCATAATTAACGCCTTTCCCATCGTCGCTGATTTCCAAAATCAGCAGCTCCTTTTCCAGGTAAGCGTTGAAAGAGATGATTCCTCTTTCCTCTTTTCCGTGTTGAATCCTTTGCATGGGATCTTCGATGCCATGATCTACCGCATTTCGAAGGACGTGGACTAACGGTGCGTTTAAGGTTTCAAAAAGTGCTTTTGAGATATTTATTTCGTTATCAGTGAACTTAAACTCAATGTTCTTGCCTAGTTTTTCACATAACCGCTGAATTTCATCAGGCCACGTTTGCACCAGTTTTCTTAAAGGAACTTTTTCGATTTCCTGTAGCAGGTATTGGAGTCGAGGCCAATTTTGGTTTGACGCCGCCTCTTTCATTTCGGCAAGGTGTTGATTCTTCAACACAATCCCTGTAAGCCGTGAGCGTAATTCCTCACTAAGATTCTGAAGGTAATGATGGGCTTGCTCGCAATGAATCACCAAATCGCGTTTTAATTCCTGAAAATCGCTTAAATCAAAAGGCGCTAAGGCCTGCTTGGGGTTCAAGTTTTTCAAACATTCTTCTAAAGCATGAGAAGTATCTTTCATTTCATGGAGCGCAAACATGCCACTACTGCCTTTAAGACTGTGAAGCTGGCGCATCAAGCCCACCAGTTGTTCTGGAGAAATCGAGCGGTCCGATTGGATCCAATGTTCAAAAGTCGATAATTTTTCCAAAGTTTCTTTTGCCAGTCCCAACACATTAATGAAGGCATCGGGATTATCGTACATTTTTTTCATCACCTCACGTTCCATTTCCAAAGCCTCGCTTTTTCGAGCCAGTTTCCATTTTTCCGTAACATCTTCAATCCCGACATCAACAGCGATCACTTTGTTTTGCGCGTCACGGCAAGGATAATAAGAAAAAACGAAATGCTGCTCAGATTTGTCAGGACCAAACAAAACCGTCCCTTTGGGTAACAAATCGGCTAATTGGTTGAAATCCATTAAGGTGTCTTCATAAATCAACGGGTAAACCTGGATCCATTCGTCTTTGGCTACAGGATTGTTCACAAAGATCAACCCGGAAAAATCTTTTCCGGCAAGTTTCGATGTTTTAAAGTAGCGTGTGCATTCAATTGAAAATTCTGTGGTGATTTTACTGTCCGCATCCACTTTAACCAACCCGTGAGGGGTATGCTGTAAAACCTCGCTCAACCTTCGATTGGTTGCTTGGAAGCGTGAGGTAGTTTCTTGAAATAAATGCTGCCACAATAAAGGCGTTTTACTCACGGTTTTTAAAAACTGTTCCCGCTGAATTTTTAAAACCCGGCTAAACATGAGTGTCCGGACGGTTGCTGAGGCGTTAGGTTCCCCTCTTAAGCAGGACATCTCGCCAAAACATTCATTCCTGCCTCGATGAGCGACCAATTCACCGTTTACCAGAATTTCGACCTCTCCTTCCTCTAAAAAATAAACCCCATCCGCAGCTCGATCCTGAGTCAGTAAGTTCACACCTGGTCGCACGGTCTGCTCCTGCATTTGATTGGCCATCATGATGAGATCTGACGCATGAAGGGTTTTAAATAACGGCAGGGTCTTCAACAACATCACGCGACGCGATTGTTTGGGAGTGGGGTAGGTTTTCCTGAATTCATGAACATAAATCATCTGAGACAGCGCACTCATATAGCGATCGAGTACATTCTCCAACTTAAGCTTTGTGTCATCACTAAAAAGCTCAGTGTGCTGAGTCAGTGAATCTTTAAATTGCTGAAAAATATCCTGCAGTTCATCAGGAAGTCTGTGATGTTCGAGAACTAAGAATTCTGATGGTTTTTTTGCCATAGCTCTTATGATGAATTGGAGTTACCCTGACTGGGAATGATAAACAAGGAATAAGTTCCCACATCTTTTTTATGGATGGCTAAAGGAAAGTGCCGCTGTACATAAAGCTTCTCTTTAATATCCGTAATAACGTGGAGATCCACCTCATGTCGATGTTTTAACGTTTCAATATTTCCAGGAAACATGGAAACATCTATCATCTCAATAGGTTGTTTTCCATAAAAAAGTGCAGCAAAGGAAATATAACGGAAAAAAACAACCTTGGCCTGCCGCTGCTGCGCCTCATGAACCAGGGAAATCATCGGATTTTGCGTATAAGCCAGGTACAGCGGAACTTGATAATGCCATACGCCTTGAGTAAAAATCGCCATCCCGAAGACGGTCGCGAAAACAGCGGAAAGGATTTGATTCCTCCATAAAAACCAGGCTCCAACAAGAACGGCCATCAATAATCCCGCTCCCGCGATGAAAATACCAGCGGTCCAACTCACATCAACCGGTGCCGCGTTTTTTTCCATCAAATGTTGTAGCCCAAAAATACCCCCTGTCACTAAAAGCGCCAGCAGCATTCCTCCAAAAACATAGGCGACCATGACTTTTTTTGAAGAGGGTGTGTGAGAACCTGTCTGAGCGTGTAACCCCCAGGCAACCGCCAGGGATAACGGCAGATAAACCGATGCGGTATAGTGAGGCAATTTTGTTGTAATTGACGAAAAAAACAAGAGCACAAAACCACACCAGGTCCCCCCCATGATCAGCAAAGGGCGAACGTGGGGATTGGAATCCATGAGACTGCGTTTTTTAAAGCACAAGAAGGGAGTCCAAGGTAAGAATCCAATGGGAATCACCAATAAATGATAATAAAAAGGGCCCTGATGTCCCTGTAAGGGTTTCGATAACAGACGAAGTTGGTAGTTGATAAAATTTAAGATAAACTCTGTCCCTTCCAACAGCCAATTCACCAAATACCAGGAGAGGGCGATGCTCAAGGACAGCACTCCACAATAAATAAAATGGCGTAGAGAAATACGGGGAAAGCGATAGGCCCATTTATACCCTGCAAACGCGACCAACGGAACGACTCCACCGAAAGGTCCCTTGGTTAGCACAGCAAGTCCGATACACACACTGGCACCGGTCAACGCCATCCAATATTGTTTTTGAGATCGTTCAGACGCTTCAGTCATCAAATATCGCTTATAGAGAACATCGTAAATATAAAGCCCAAAGGTTCCGGTTGAAATGAGTAAGTTGAAGGTATGGTCAATAATGGCGGTATGTCCCAAAATCGATGGAAAAAAACTGCTTAGATAAATGAGAGCCCAAAGTACCCCGAGTTGAAGAGAATCCAGCCATTTACCCAAAAAAAGGCAAAACACCCCCATCATTACGCCTGCGAGAGCTGAAGGAAAACGAGCCGCAAATTCATTGATTCCAAAAACATGATAACTCGCGGCCTGCAGCCAAAAAAAGAAGGGCGGTTTTTCTGTAAAGGCCAGATTATTAACGGTAACGTTTAAATAGTCGCCACGCTCCACCATCTGGCGGCTGGCTTCGGCATAAATATTTTCATCCCAATCAATTAAAGGTGCCGCGGACAAGCCCCAAAATAGAAAAATCGCAGTGAGGCCCAGAACGATGAACATCCAGCGAAATGTCAAATCATTGCGAATACGATGCATGAAACCCATTGTTACTGAAAAAGATTTCTCAAAAATCTAAGGACTCTCGTGCTTTTTTTGTTAAAGGAGGACGAGACTTACAGAAATGGACTTACTTAATACAAAGGAATGTGATGAAAGTCAAAGCTTATGCGGTTCATCCCCCTAAAGAACTCTATTTAGGCAGGGTGCCGTTTAAGCGAAGCGAGCGCACCAAACAAATCTGGATTTATTATCGAATGGAAGGATAGATGAAGCGAAAGTGTACGGTGAGTTCTGTGCCTTGGAAGTCTTCAGGGAGTGGAGGCAGATTTGAAGAACCGATGACGGCGTCAACCACCGAATTTTCCATGTCTAAAGACGCCCCCTTGATCTGGGTCACTTCATAGGATTGTAAGATTCCGCTTTGATCAATCGTCACCATCACAAAGACTTCGCCTCCCTGAGGGACTTGTCCTGTGATATAGTCCATCGGAGGATTGTTATTCCAGCCATACAATAAGGACTTTGCCCATCGCCCCATGTAAGATTCATAAGGCCAGTTATAGTCACTCAGGGTAAAGAATTGTCCTTCCCCAATAGTGTCCGGCGTTCCAGGAGGAGGGGGCGTGGGCGTCAATTCATTTTGGAATGAGGAAGCATTAGTCTTCCTTGCAGGTTTATTTGGCGTAGAGAGGTGGTTTGGCGGAGTAGCAAAGGCTTCGTTTTTATTCAAAAAATAATCAGCAGGCAAAGGTGGTAATTTTTCAACCGTCTCCGTTTCATGCAATGGTTTTGAATTTTGAGATTTCAGTTCTGAGGGCTTCGTGATGATCATCGACTCTTTGTGATTGGGTGTGGGCTGAGTTAGTAGGGCCAATTGTGTTTTTGATTCGTCTAACGCAGAAGTCTCTGAGGACTGAGATTGTGCGGACGATGACGTCGTGTTTGTGGCTGAGGGGTCTGTTTGTGAGGGCACGCTGGGCGTGGTTAAGGCCGTTGGTGGAGTTTGTGATTCCGAGACGGAGTCCCTGCTTAGTGAAGACTTTGCGAACGGAACCGGTTGTGCTTGAGGCGTCTGGAAAGAAAGATTTTGGGTTTCTCCCTGTGCCGATGTTTTCAAGTCAGGATTATGGGGTTTTAGTGAGGCTTGACTGCTTTTGAGAAGTTTCATGCTCAATTTTTCAGCTTCCTGTTTTTGAACCAGGTCATTGAGCGTTTGGGGTGACTCTCGTTTGGGCGGAATTGCTATCTTGGCCACATTCTCCGGCGGTATTTGTGCGGGTGCTTGTTTAATACTTGGAGAAAGAGGCTTCGGCTTGGAAGGCAATTCCACAAACTCAACCTCAAGGGGAGGCGGGGTTTGAGGCGAAGAATGAAACCAGGGTTGAAGTTTCCAAAACAGAAGCGTGTGTAACAAAAAGGCAAGGAGAATCGCAATTCCCCAATAATGAGCAGGACTCGTAGTTCTTGGAGATATCGGTAAAGTTAGAGACATATGCTTTCGCACATATTGGTTAGCCGTTATCAGTTAGTTACTTAACTTGCCTGTTCAATAACTTTAGGAACTTTAAAATAAGTCTCTTCCAAATAAGGACTAAAGGATTTCGGGGTTACCGGCGATTTCTGAGTTTGGTCCTTTCGAGCTATTTGCATCTGACTTTCGTCCCTGTCACCTGACGCCGTTGGCACCGCAGCCGAATTTAAGATTTCAAAATAAGCCAAGATCGAAGAAAACTGTTTGGGAAACACTGCTTTTTCTTGTCCTGTGAGTTTCAACTGAGACAATTCTGCAATTTTATTAACGTCTTTTTCAGTAAACATAAGCCTTGAACGATAAGGTTGAGTTGTTAAACCTCTGTGGAAATCCCCATAAGTTTGACTTCCGCTTGAACCACAATCTTTCCATCAACTTTGGCGGTTCCTTTGAAAATCCATAACTGACTGCGTTGATGGAGCAACTCTACTTCCAATAGGAGCTGATCTCCAGGAATGACTGGTTTTTTAAAACGTGCCTTTTCTATACCTCCGAATAAGACCATCTTTGTATTATGGAGGTTATCAGATTGGTAACAAATCACAATCCCTGCGGTTTGAGCGATGGCTTCGACAATCAAAACCCCAGGCATGATCGGGTTACCAGGGAAATGACCTTCAAAGAAAGGCTCATTCCCTGTAACATTTTTGAGAGCCTTACACGAGGACTGAGGGACCACTTCCAAAACCCGATCAATCATGAGAAAAGGGTAGCGATGCGGTAACATTTTTTTGATTTCTTGAAATTCAAGCATAGGAAACCATAGAGATTGAAGGAGAAAGCTTACTTTTTTTCACTTTTAAGCTGATTGTAGTAATCAATCACTTCTTGAGTGAAGTCGGTCTTTTCTTCTTTCATATAAAGAATGATTTCCGATGCGTTTTTTTCCAAGACCAAGTCATATTTGTTTTTCATCGCGACAGTACGAATCGCACTTTTGAGTTCTTTAAAAACTTCTTCTGTAAATTGACGTTCTTTGGCTCGTAACTCTTGCTCGATGGACCGGACTTTTTCTCGCAAATTCGATTGTCGTTCTTTGAAGTCTTGTTCTTTTTGACGTTTTGAATCGGGACTGAGTAAAGGATTGTTTTGGATGTCATCAGCCAGTTTTCTGAGATCTTCTTCTTCCAGTTTTAACGCCTCTTGCTTCTGACGACTTTCGGTCTCAAGAACATGCTTATAACGGATGCCCGTTTCTGATTCATTAAGTGCTTGATTTAAATTCACTACTCCAATTTTGATTGCAAACGCTGACGTGTGGGCAAAAAGCATCACACTCAGGACTAATAGTAAAGAAAAAAATTGTTTCACAATCCCTCCATTAAACTTGGGGTTTATCATAAAATATAATAACTATTCACTATTACGAAATAGGAATCAGCAATTCAGATATAGTGCTCAAGATAAGTTTTGTCCTGGGAGCGAGGGCGTCCCGCCCTCCGGTGAGGGCAAGAGGCCCTCGCTCCCAGGGAAAAAACTTTCCTGGACAGCTATACAACTTTGAACGGGGAAACGGTTCGTTTTTTGAGGACTTTACGAAAAACGGAGACCCAGTCAAACGCCTATTTTATGTCGGCATTGAAAATAGTTGACATAAAACATTTACCATGAGTTACCAGAGAGTGGAGAGGGTTCCAAGATAAAAGCATAATATTCCTACCTTGGCTTTTCATTTCTGATCATAAAACCTGTTTAACTAACAAGAAGAGCAGAACCTCATCTCTCAAGTGGTGAGAAGCTTTAAACCCTATATTTTTCAAGAAAATAAATTTATGAACACAGGCTTATTTATTACCTTTGAAGGCATTGATGGGTGCGGAAAAACAACTCAGTTACTCCATGCCTCAGAATGGTTGAAACAGCAAGGGTATTCCGTGTTGACCACACGTGAGCCGGGAGGAACGTTAATTGGAAAACAGATTCGCTCCCTATTACTCAATCCTGACAGTCGGGAACTTTGCCCTCAGAGTGAACTTTTACTTTATCTTGCCGATCGAATTCAACACCTGCATGAGGTCATTCTTCCGGCCAAACAACAAGGCACGATGGTCTTATGTGATCGTTATCATGACTCTACCGTAGCGTATCAAGGCTTCGGAAGACAGTTGGATTTAGGCGGAATAGAATCCATTGTAAACCAATGGATCGCACCGGTTTCTCCGGACTTGACCCTTTATATTAAAATTTCAAAAGAGCTTGCTGCGGAGCGTTTGCGTTTGAGAAAAGTTCAGGACCATTCTCTGGCTCAGGAAAGTAGAATAGACGCAGAAACTGTGAGCTTTTTTCAAAGAGTTTCTGAAGGCTTTGACCGCTTAATGGAACTCAATCCTGATCGTTTTGTGAAAATAAATGGAGAGCAACGCATTGATGAAATACACCAGGAGGTGCTTAAAATCTTGCGAAAGCGCCTTGATTTATAGACCTCAATGAGAGTGAATTATATTGACATTCCCTTCAGTTACAACTATTCGTTAAGCCTTTGTTTTTCGATTTCCTTATAATCGCCTGTTCTCTTTTTTAGTGGCTAGCCATGAAAAAAACTAAACGAATGCGGCAAAATGCCGCAAATAAAATGGTGTTTACTCCTGAGCGCGAAGCACAACATCGTCTTCAGGCAGGACAGTATCTCAATGAAGGAAAACATCTAAAAGCCAAGGAGGAAATCGATAATATTCGAAAGTGCAATCCCAAAGCAGATATCCAGCATGAGCTGAAACAGCTTCTGCTGGTAAGAGGGAAATGGAATATTGAACGGAATAATTATCAAAACGCTTTGGCTGATCTGAAGCAGGCTCACCAACAATTTTCAGAAAGCGACGAATCGTTTTCTCTGATTGCGAAATGTTACGTCAAGCTGAATCAGGAAAAGGAAGCAAAAGACTTGATACAGCAAAATTTTGATCAGGAGTCGCTTCCTCAAAAAGACGCAGGCCTTTTGTTGAAATTGCTCTTAATCGAAGAGCAATTGGACGAGGTGCAACGGCTCCTCACGCAAAAAGCTCATCGCTTTGCCCAAGAGGAAGTTGAATGGGCAAAAGGCGTATTAGCCCTGAAAAAAGGCAACGCCGCTGAAGCCTCCGCCTATTTTGAGCAGGCCCACCTGAAACTGGAGCATGATGCTGAAAAACAGGCCTTCCTTAAGGCGTGGCAAGCGTACAGTTTCATTGAAGAAGGTCAGCAGGAGAAGGCTCAGTCCCTAATTCAGGCACTTACCGATTCCACTGTAAAGGGATGGCTGTGGCTCCATGCTCATAACCGAACCTCAGCCCCTGACGCCTTGCGTCACGCACAAAACTACCTCCCTCAGCTCAATAAACGAAGTCCTGTCCAGGAACGGTTCCTTAAAGAACTTGAAAACGCGCTGGCTAAAAAAAGCCACCATGATGCTGCTCATTTTATAGAAGAGCATACCCGTGAGTTCTCCAAACTTCCCTTTAGAGTAGCATTGGAACGCTCCATTTATCGCTTAGCGGCACAAGAGGCTTTTGAACATAAGGAATATGATTGCGCTAAAATATTTTTCGATAAGTCGCTCCAACTCCACCCCAATGACTGGCTCCATCACAAAAATGTAGTTGTTCAAGGTTGGAGTGCTGGCTTTGAGGCCTTTCCCCAATGGGTGAAAACAGCGGAACGTCTGCTTCAGATTGAGCTTACCAAAGATCAAAATTATTGGTCTCCGCAACAAGCCAATTTCACATTGGGAGAACTCTACGGATACCTGGCACTTCATTATTACAACTCAGGACATTTACTTCGAGCCCGAACAGAAGCCAAAAAAGCTCACGATAAAGCTCCCGAATCTCCAGTAGTTCAATTGTTGGAGGGCTTTGAGGCTTTTGCTGTGAACGATCTTAAAAAGGCTGGAATCGATTATGAAAAAGCCTTGGAATCAGGGTTTCCAATATCTGACAAAATTTATGAGAATCTGCGTAAAATTTATAGCCAGTCAAATCAAAGTGAAAAACTATATCAATGGCGCAAAATACAGGGAAAGTCCCGGAATGATCTCCCTGTTTCCGCGTTTGAAATTGAAACCAAGCTTTACTTCGCCCAGTCCAAAGGGAAACTTCACCATTTGGAAAAGGTCCTTAAGGAACTAAAAGAGGAACGTCATCTTCTGATTGACGCGGTACAATTATTTTTGGACTCTTCTGACAAATCACAATGGAACTCCAAAAATAAAATGGACTGTACGCTTTCTCTTGGCGCGCTCCAGGAAAAGTTAGAACCCCTCAAAAACGAAAAAGACCGAATAGAACTTTTAAAATACTACCTGATTGCTTTCGACTTTTATAAAAAAACTCCAACCCATAAACGTCTTCTCACCTACCTCAGAAAGGAATTGGAATCCCGCATCGCGACAAATCCCAATGCGTTACTTGCTCTGGTTCAATGTCTTGGAACACAGAACAAGGTTCCCAAAGATTTCAAAGACCTTCTTAAAACGCTGCTCAATACCACCGATCATCAGATTGATACCCTGGTCGCACTACAGCGATTCTGGCTCATTTGGGGGTATAACGATCGCTGTCTGAAGGAAATATTAGAACTACTGCAAAAAGAACCCGAGCACCCCTCATTGCTTTGGGCTGCGTCAACGTTGCCGCTGACTTTTAATAAAAAAGAAGCCTACCATCAAAAAGGCTTTGAAATCACCAAGAAGCTCCAAGATGAAAAACTCTTTGAACTGTTCAATTTGAAAGAAAAACTGGCTCAATTGAATGATGCGTATTCTTACGGTCCCCAAAGCGGATTGGGTGGTTTATTTGGAGGAGGACTCAATCGAATGTTTGGAAACCCCTTTGGACAAGGAAGGTCAAAGTTTGGGGGCGTGAATGCAGATATTTTTGGAGAATTGGCGCGCTCGCTCTTTGAAGAAGACGACGAGGACTTTGATGACGAGGACTTTGACGAAGAAGAATTTGATATGGATTTTGAAGATTTCATGGGCGCTTTGATGGAGGATCCTGAACTACTCAAGAGTACGTCGTTTCAGATGGAGTTGCTGTCTACTATTCTGGAAGATCCCGAGCGGGCAAAATTTTTGGCGAAGAAAATGGGGATGCCGCCTGATCTCCTCCGTATGCTGGAGCAAATGGCCCATAAGAAGTAAAAATTTTCGATTTTGAAAAGGAAAAAGATGATGAGTGAAAATCCCTATCACGTCCTGGAAATTTCTGAAGAGGCGGATCTGGCAGCAATCAAGAAGGCCTACTTCTCAAAAATAAAACAGTTTCCACCAGATAAAGAGCCTGAAGCTTTCAAAAGGATCCGAAAGGCTTATGAAACCTTACAACAGGAAGTTCCGACTTCTAAAAAGGTGGGTGGATTGCATCAGCTTTCCTTGGAAAAACAAGAAATCCCTGAGCCCTTGGAAGTTTTACAGAATGCTCAAAAAAAACAAAATGAAGTCTCGATTAACCAATTTATTAAAATCACTTTTTAGCCCTATCTGATCTCTATGCAAGCTGTCCTTGATGCGTTTAAGTGTTTTCAAGAATCTATCCGTATTGACGAATTACCGTTAGAACTGGATCCCAATGCGCCTGTCTCTCCAAATCCTCAGGAAAAATTTGATGTATTTTCGCTCATGGGAGAATGGATTGCGCTCAAACAGGAATTAAAAAATCAAAACAAAATCCAGCACAACACTCAAGTTTCCCTGGAAAAAGCACTGGAGGAAATCGAAGCGTTTCATCAATTGTTAAAACAAGAAGAAAACCAGCGACAGCAAGAAATCGAGGCGACCAAAGAAAACATCAAAAACGTGCTTCACGCGCAAAAAGAACAGGAAATGAAACGGCTCATTGAAAACGCCTTACCTGCCTTGGATAGTCTGGATTTTGCGATTCAACATTGGGAAAAAGCGCATCAGGAGTACCATGCCCAATCGGTTCCTTGGTTTGGTAAAAAAGCCTATACGCAATTAGGAGAAATGCTCGAAGGATCTGCCAACGGATTAAGTGCGGTCCGTGAACGATTTTGGAAATGGTTGGAGCCTCATGGTCTCTCCCCCTGTATGGTGGTGGGAAAAGTTTTTGATCCTGCAACGATGATGGCTGTGGGTCAACATATTGTCTCCAAAGAAGAAGAGACCTATCGGGTTCATGCGGAAGTTTTACGTGGCTACCTGTGGAAAGGCATACTCTTACGATCCAGTGAAGTGATTGTGACAATAAAACCCAGAACAACTATTACAAATTAAAGGCCTTATGGAAAAAATCATTGGAATTGACTTGGGTACAACCAATTCATCAGTTGCTATCGTTCAGAACGGAACCGCGGTTATTTTAGAGAATGAAAATGGACTGAAACTCATCCCTTCGGTCGTCGGCATTTCACCTGAAGGAAAATTATTGGTTGGAGACGAAGCGTTACGTCAATATGCGGCAAGTCCTGATTCAACAGTGAAATCGGTAAAACGCAGAATGGGAACAGACCATCAATTTCAATTGAACGATCAAAGATTTTCCGCCACAGAAATTTCATCCATCATTCTAAAAACGCTCAAAGCGCAGGCTGAAGCCGCAGTAGGAGAGACTCTCAGCAAAGCGGTGATTACGGTGCCCGCCTATTTTAGCGATGCGCAACGGCAAGCCACCAAACAAGCAGGAGAATTGGCGGGGTTAGAAGTGGTTCGTATTCTCAACGAACCGACAGCCGCGGCGATGGTTTACAATCTGCAGTCCGAAGTTCCGGAGAAGGTTCTGGTTTATGATCTGGGAGGAGGAACCTTTGATGTTTCCATTGTCGAAATTTCTGATGATGTGACAGAAGTCTTGGCAAGTCATGGCAACAACATGTTAGGCGGAGATGATTTTGATCGAAAACTGCAAAATCTATTAGTCCAGGAATTTGAATCCCAAAATGGCGTGGATCTTCGCAACGATCCTCGCGCTATGAATCGTCTGGAACGCGTTGCTGAACAAACAAAAATTAAACTGTCCAGTTATGTGTTTGTTGATGTCAGAGAAGAGTTTTTATCAAAAAAGGGGACAGAACCCCTGCATCTATCTACCACCATAAGCCGTGAAAATTTTGAAATGCTCATCGAATCTCAGTTGGAGTCAACGCTGCATTCCATAGATCGGGCGTTAGAAGACGCACATCTCAAACCGGACGAGATTGATCGAGTCGTTTTGGCGGGAGGGTCGACCCGGATTCCTATGGTCCGTAAACTGTTAGAACAGCATCTGGGAAAGACCATTTATGACGAAATCGATCCGGATCTTTGTGTTGCTTTGGGAGCCGCCTACCAGGCTGGAATTTTGGCAGGAGAAGACATCGCTTCCATCCTGGTGGACGTTACCCCCTATTCTCTTGGAGTTAAGGCTCTCGTCTATGACCACACAAACTTTATTCCTGATTACTTCAGTGTCATTATTCCACGAAATACTGTAATTCCGGTTTCCCGCTCAGAGGTTTATTCTAATCCTAGCGACAACATGGATAGAATCCTGGTGGATGTCTATCAAGGGGAACAACCAACCACTGACGGTAATATTCAGCTTGGAGAAATCTGGATCCGAGACTTGCCTCCTGCACCTGCGGACTCTTTACAGATTGAAGTGCATTTCGATTTTGACGTCAATGGCATTCTTCAAGTTTCGGCCCACGACCGTACCTCTGGGAAAAAAGAGACCTTGACCATTTCCTCTACAAATACCAAATTGTCCCCTCCCCAAATGGTCAAGGTTCAGGATCGGATTGAGGAATTATGGGAAACCCGATCGCCTCAATCCGAAAAAGAAAACCAGGAATATCAGTTTTCTCCTGAACATCAAAATCTATATGACCGTGCGCAAAAACTCCTCACCAGCATTGAAGATGAAAATGAATCAGAAGATTTACAACAGCTGATGACTGATTTGGAGGCAGCCTATCGTCTGAAAAATATGGAAAAAATGGGACAAGTGGTGGAAGAATTATCGGATGTTGTCTATTATCTGGAGCAGTAAATTCAATGAAGTGTCCTGTCTGTCGCGCACCTTATAGAGAAAATGCTATTTGCTCCCGATGCAAAACGGATCTCCAACCTCTTTTGGAAATCCGAAATAACGCGTTTTTATATTACAATTATGCGGTAGCACAAGCGCGACAGTCGGAATGGACTCAAGCGTTGAATACCCTTGAGCAAGCCCTGTCACTCTATGAGTCACAGGCTGAATTTCATACGTTGCGTGGAAAAATCCACGCACATTTACATCAATATAAAGAGGCTCATCTCGCCTGGAAAGACGCCTTGAAACACAATGCGTCTTTTCCTTCTGCTCAGAATTGCCTGAACACCTTAAGCCATCTTCTCAGGGAAATGAAAGCCAACCCAAGTTGACTCCCAATCCAGGCCACCGCTCCCTTAAAACGGGAGTAACTGTTCAGCCACAGAGGAACAGAGGCACAGAGAGGTTGGGGATATTCATATTTTTCTCTGCATTCTCCAAATTATGAACTGATAGGTTTTGAATTCTCGAACTTTTTTTGTAATAAACGATTGGCCTCCTGCCCATCGATCCGGGATTCCTTTGTGTAACATAGGTTATGTCATCATTGGGGTGGGGCATGCAATCCCCGCCTACCGTTTTCATCTCGATTGATAAAGGGCGGGGCATGCAATCCCCGCCTACCGTTTTCATTTCGATTGATAAAGGCCGGGGCATGCAATCCCCGCCTACCGTTTTCATCTCGATTGATAAAGGCCGGGGCATGCAATCCCCGCCTACCGTTTTCATCTCGATTGATAAAGGCCGGGGCATGCAATCCCCGCCTACCATTTTCATCTCGATTGATAAAGGCCGGGGCATGCAATCCCCGCCTACCGTTTTCATCTCGATTGATAAAGGCCGGGGCATGCAATCCCCGCCTACCGTTTTCATCTCGATTGATAAAGGCCGGGGCAT
>JBBCAX010000280.1:0-4309 GCA_051382335.1 Deltaproteobacteria bacterium TL4 | reverse complement strand
GTCTTAAAATTATCGCCTTATTTGGAGAAAGTGTTGCCAAATTTTATCAATTGGATGACTTGAATCAGCCTCTTCTCGAAAAATATGGCTAATTCATTTTTCTTGTAAACACACTGCTCAATGTCAGATCTATGGTCTGATTTAAAATAGATGAACTGATGATACGCTCCCCATTTGGCGCTTCTTCTGTCATTAATCCATAAAGTTGATTTCCCTGTTTGTGGGCGGAATCAAGTACATTTTTTTCAAAGTCTTCAATTTCTATATTGTTTTCTACCAGTTGACCTTTCAGTTTTAAGACTTGACCTCCTACTTCAAATGATAAAAGACTATTTTCATTGGAATAATCTTCCTGCGAACTTTCTTCTTTTGCTGCTTGAATCACAAACAACGCTCCCGTTGAATAACCTTCTTCTCCCTGATGACGAGAGAGTAAAATGTCAATATCAGAACCCCCATCAAGAACCAGATTAGTGTCATTAGGGTCTTTCCGTTTAAGTGTGACCATAATTTCTTGTTCAAGATCCACATTAAGGCGAACATAAAAGATTTCTGAATCTCCCTCATTAATAGATTGCCCTTGACTATCGGCTTTGATGAGTTCCAACTTTAATTCTCCCCCATGATTGAAGTAATCCTCAGGGTCGATGTTCACATCTTGATAACCTGGAAACTGCTCTCCCAGTTGGATTTTGTACGTAAGAGAAGTCTCACTGTGGAGCAGACCGGACATCTTCAGTTGCCCTAAGACCATGCCTGCTTTGATAACCGGATGCTGCTTAATATAAGCCTTCACTTCATGACTATTGAACCAATCAACATCAAGACCTGTAATGGTATGCACCGTTCCATCCTCAGCGATGATCACAAATTGTCCTTGATCCAGACCAACGGGTTCTCCGTTTCCATCGACTTTAATTCTTCCATTCACTGGGCTATAAACCCTTGGTTCCTGCCAGTAAAAGAACTTTTCATAGTTCATTCCAATTTGAAACTCATTGGCGTTTACTCCCGTGATTCCAAACTCCTTATAATCTTCCCCAAGTAAGACCTCAATGGTTGTTAGTTTTCCCCTGTCCCATCCCTGAGCGATCATGCCATCCCCGGTTCCAAAGGGGTAGTCTCCTTCATCAAACAGGTATCGGGTTGCTTTTTCAGTCAAATAAGCCAATGCTTTAGCCGCATAAATACCGCTGCTGACTGGTGGTAATGCCGCTGTCGCGAGTAAAACGGTTGAGTTTTCGAGTAGAGACCGCATTGAAAAACTTAAGTTGGAATCGATCAAGTGGAGGGGATCTTCAGCGCCAGAAGGAAGAATCAGACGCATAGCGTATTTAGCTGCTTCAACGAGTTTTTCCTTCTGTTCTTGAGGATTCAGATGAAGGTTGGAGTTTTGAAACTTTTGCTCAATCGCTTTCATTTTTTGGTCGAATATTTCATCAATTTTTTCAGGATTGGCAATCACTTGATCCCAAGCGTCCGATAGTTCATCAACCACTTCATCAGCAACACCTTTGGCTTCTAAGGCCGTTATCCAAACTTGGTTTAATTTTTTTTGAGCCTCAGTTTTCGTTTTTGTAAGAAAATCTTCCACACTATCAGACTGCATTGCCCAGTCTTTAATGGTCGAAACCAAACCTTGGTATTCAGGATGAACCCATTCCTCAAAGGCTACAAAAACTTCCTTTTTTAATGAACTGATTAGATAAGTTTCTCCTTCTTTGGCAATCACTTCTACAAATGATGACCGCATTTGCTGAAAATGCTCAATCGTATCAAATATTTTCTGTGACTCTTGATCGAGACTGTTTTTCACGGTGCTTAGCAATTGAGTCGGAATATCTTCCAAGTAAAGCAGTGTTTGATCAATCTGTTCCCAATTTTCTAAGGCTGTTTGAGGTTCTTCCAATATTCGCAATACATGATGAAATTCTTTCAGATAATCATTTGCTTTGGTTTGGTATTGAGACAGTTCAGAGAGTTGCGTATTAAACGCTTGTTCCACCTGAGATAAACGCTGAACGTATTCTTCTTGATTTGTGTTGAGCTGCTGAAGCAAATTCGTCTTCAATGCGTTGATCTGATCTTTGATTTTACCAACTACCGTTTCTTCCGGGTTTTGAAATGCTTGGAGAACAGAAGCGATACTTGTGTCCTTTCCCAGAACTTTTTGCATATTTTCTAACACCGATGGAGGAAGCAATTGCGTTTCTTCTACCAAACTTTTGATCTCTGATAAGGTGATGCTTTGAGGATTCGCTTGGTATTTATCGGAGAGGTTTTGAAGGTTTTTGGTCAGATCTTGAAGACGAATGGCATCTTCTCCAATCACCTCTTGTAGCTGAGTTAAGGTCTCTGGGCTTAAACGGTTTTTGACCGTTTCAAAAAGGGTTAGGCTTTGCTCTTTGCTGAGGTTCTTGAGGTGTGACGCGTCTGTGGGGAATTCTCGAAGAACTCTAATTGTATCAAGAATTCGATTTACGACAACCTCTTCTTCAATATTATCTCGAAACTCAATGTCTAACTCATCAAGTTCTTCATCGCTTAAGAGTCTTATAACTTCTAAATGATTGGTGATCGTTACTTGTATATTAGTACCGCCAGTACCAAGTAAAAAGTCTTCAAACTCAGCTAGCGTCGTTATCTTAAGTAAAATATCAAAGTCCATTCTTTGAGTAGCATTTTTCCCCAGCATAATATTCTCCTAAGATCTCTATTGAATTATATTTAATCTACTAACTAAACGCCCAGTTCCACTTAATTTAATTATTCGCCCAACTTGTAAATAACTGTTTGCTACACTAAATCCATTCCCAAGAGTTTCACGGTTTAACCTCCAAATTTCTTTTCCAGAATCAGGATGAACCGCGAAGAGATCATCTTTACCAGCAAAGTAAAGTACATCATTCGCAATTAGCGGGGCAGATCGAATTCTTCCTTTTTTACCCCCCTGAAACCTCCAGATTTCTTCTCCTGTTTTCCTATCAAAAGCAAAGAGATAGTTTGAATCATTTCCAATGAAGATTTTATCTTTGTAAACAGCCGGAGAAGCGTTAAAAGGTTTCCATTTGCGTGTTTTCCAAATCAATCGACCTGTCTGAGTTTCTAAGGCGTAAAGATGGTTGTCTTCAGAACCAAAGAAAACCACGTTCTCAGCAACCGCCGCGGAAGCATTGATATTATCCTGGGTTTTGAATCGCCATTTCAATTTACCAGTATGTTTATCAAAGGCGTAAAACTCGTCATTAGTAGAACCAATATATACTTTTTCACTATCCACTGTTGGAGAGCCAAGTATCATAGACATACTTCCCAACACAGTAGTTTCTACGCTCCATATTACTTTTCCTGTTTGCCGATTGACACAATACAAAGTTCCAGAATTATTTCCAAAATAAACATAATCCCCATCTAACGTCGCTGATGATAGAATCTGATCATTGGTCAGTAGTTTCCACTTTAAGGTCCCATCTTGTGTCGCTATGGCGTAAAAGTTCTTATCAAAAGTTCCGATATAAACGATATCATCCACAATAGCCGGAGTGGAGATCATTACTCCTTGCGCCTTAAATTTCCATTTTACTTTTTCAGTTTTTAAATCAACCGCGTAAAGATGTTGGTCCGCCACTCCAAAGTAAGCTACCTCTTTATAAACAGAAGGTGCGGTATCGATTGTCTGTTCAAATTTTAGTTTCCATTTAACCTTTCCATGAGTTGGACCTTGAGTTGAAAGCACTCCTGTATGTTGAGGATTGCCTCCAAACATCACTACTTCGATTGATGACTCCGCTGATAATTTCAATGGACATAGTCCAATAATAACAACTCCCAAAAAGAAAAAACTTCGTATCAATAACCTCATTGTAAACCCATAAACATTAGGTGTTAAAAACTGCTGATACCCAGAGTTTGCTCATGGAAAACTCCAATAGCACATTAGAAAAAACTAGAAAAGGCAAGCAAGGCAGGCAATTCGTGCGGAAAAACACTTGTCTCCCACCAAGTATTTTAAGTTAAAGCTCCCTATAGAAGCTTTAGCAAATTGGAATAGAAAATGGGAAGCAAAAAAAGTGTTTTTTTTTTGAAGAAAGTTTCAGGAAAGAGAAATAAAAAGAAAAATAGGAATAATATTAAAATTTTCCCTCCTGTAATTGGATCAGTCCATGTTTTTTGATGAAAGCATCCATCACTAACAATACCTTCGCCAATTATGACGCTTTTCGAGTTACAAATTTTAGACAATTTGCTGCTAAACTCAAAGATTTTTTTGTAATCTTAGCAAACTCGATAACCACTGTGCCCTTTTCTT
>JBBCAX010000279.1:0-13777 GCA_051382335.1 Deltaproteobacteria bacterium TL4 | reverse complement strand
CAAGGCCTTTCGGCTCCTCAATCATGTTTCTGATTTTGAAAGTGAGCTTAAACAACTCATCAACCATAAATTTGAACTGGTAATTGGCAAAAGTCATGCCTAACCAAACCTAATTCCTGGTACTATATTTGCTTTTGAGTTGATTTATTCAGTTCAAACCGTACCATGGTTTTACTTCTCGGGGGCAATCGCAAGAAAGGATTTATTGCGGCTTTGCCTCTCACATAGAGACGTTCAGTTAAATAAATTCATTTGAGTCTAACCTGGACTGTGGCGTGCCAAAGCTTGCTTTGGCCAAGTCCAAAGAAAGGCCATCGCCTTTCTGGCCAAAGCAAGTTTTGGCACTCCTGAAACAGCGTTGTTTAAACAGATCTCGCAACAGGATGAGTTTTCTGTTATTTAAATGAACATCCATAGGAAAAACTTTTGCAGTGTTTTTTGAAATTATGCCATCCGAATAGGTGGTTTGAAAAGGAGCTACGAAGAACACACTAAGAACACTAAATGTCCCCTTTAGAAAAATACCGATGCCCCTATGACTTTCTTAAAAAAAAATTCCATTAAAATGCTGATAGTGGCAACCCTGTTGATCTTGGTCTGCGTCTTTATCGCCCTGGATCTGCAACACTATTTAACGTTTGAATATTTAAAAAACTCCCGTGCTCAGTTTCTTCAATATCATCAGGAGCACCCTCTCCTGACCTTGGGCAGTTTTTTCATCAGCTATGTGCTCATGGCGGCAATCTCTCTGCCAGGCGGAACAATCATGGCACTGGCTGCGGGAGCGTTGTTTGGTTTGGTGACAGGAACGATTGTGGTTTCCTTTGCCAGCACTATCGGAGCGACTTTGGCCATGCTGGTATCGCGTCTGTTATTGGGGGCTTATGTGCAGACCAAGTTTAAAGATCAGTTGACGTCCATCAATCGGAAAATCGAAGAAGAAGGCGCCTATTATTTGTTCACCATGCGGCTAATTCCCGCGTTTCCCTTCTTTATGACCAATCTGGTGATGGGCTTGGTTCCAATACGCGTCTTTACCTTTTACTGGGTGAGTCAAACAGGAATGTTGGCGGGAACCCTCGTCTTTGTAAACGCAGGTTCTGAATTGATTAAAATCGACTCCTTCAAAGATATGGCCTCTCCCGGTTTGTGGCTATCCTTCGCGCTTCTTGGGATTTTTCCATTAATCGTCAAAAAAATCATGGTTTACGTGAGGAGGTAAGCCTGCGTTCTGACAGGTGGGACCTGTGAACTCCTGAGTTTTCGGGAACGTCTCAGGATTCGGCAAGGTATACTTCAAACGGGTGATATCTTCACTTTTCAATTAAAGAACCAGGACGCCAATTTAACGGATAACCGTTGACCGTTGACCGTATTCGGATAACGAAGAACAGTCAACGGAGAACGGTCAACGGAAAACGAAGAAATGAACTTTTTACCCATTCACAGTGTATTTATACTGCCGGGTTTGTTCCAGCGTTTCCAGGAGACTGTTCAGCTTGATGTGGGTTGAAAACACTTGCTGACGGAGATCCCGAACAGAGTGTTGGTGGAAGGACAGATTTTCAGATCCACATAAGGATTTGATGTATTTAAGCAATTCCAGATGCAGTTCTATAAAGTTTTTATTGGGGAAAGGCGGTAGAACATTATATGCGCAGTAGGCATATTGAAGAGCCTCATCCCCTTGCCCCAGATATTCGAAATTTTTTGCCATTTGAAACATGGCGCCTGAGTACATTTCCAGCCACTTTTTATGCTGTTTTAAGCGATTTTTGAAGGACTGAACCAGGTTGACCCGCTCCGTCAGCATAATTCTCCAAATCAAATCATTCTGTGCGAGATTGGGTGCGGGGGACGTTAGTTTTCGTAAGGCCTCAAAAAAACGCTGACGGGTTTGGAATTCCTGATTTTTTAATAACTTCACGCCTTTAATCAAATGAGCTCGTAAATTTCTAACTTTCAAACTGGTAATGATTGAATCCGTAACACGAAAACCGGAAGCTTCCAATTCTTCGCCAAGGTTTTGAATTTGTTTATAATGCTGATTGGCAATCACAATTAAATCCCTCTTGGTTCGTTTCATCGAAAGAACATCATTACGAAATAACGGCGTGATCGCGGGTTTGGGAAGGTCTGTTTCGTTATCCCGATTGTAACGATGAATGAAAGTCGAAAGCAGCGTTGCCTCTCCGGGTTGAGCAAAATGAATCAGCTCCTGGAAAATTTTTCCAATCAAGACGTGCGTTCTCATTTGGTTTAAAAGCAATTTAGGGTCTTCTTTGACTCGTAGTTCCAGCATCCTCAAGATTTGACTAAATTGAACCAGAGCGTCATAATAGTTTTTTTCCCGCGTATAAAATTGAGCAATCCTTAAGCGGAGCGAATGATTGTCTTGAATTCCGAACCCTTGTCGAGCATAATTCCGTTGAAGTTTAAACAATTGGAAGTAATTGTTGAATATTTTCTTTTCCAATTCATATTTTTCGTCAAAAGATTTGGGAAAGGTAGAAAATATATGGACAATAATGCCAGATGCCAGTATATCCAGGCGGTTATCGGTAACCTGAATATACATCCGCAAAAAATCAATGGTTTTGAATAAGAAATAAATTTGTTCCTGAGAGCGAAAGGTTTCTCTGGCTTCCTTCAAATGGATCAAGGCCAAATAGAGGAGATGCTTCCGATACGTGCCCATGTCTTTCTTTTGAGCATAATAATGGAGGTGCGCATCCAGCTCCTCTTCCTGAATACGACCTTTGACATAAAGCTGATCTTGAAGATACCCCAGCGTAACTTCGAGTTTGCCCTTAAACCAATAGGAAAAGTTCTTGGTTTCTTCCGTTTCCTCTTGAGGAAGCTGAAGAAGGTCAGGACGATGCAGCAGTTCTTTTTCAAAATGGAAGAATTGAGGTAAGGATAAACAATGAAACGCCTCAACATTTCCCTCTCCGTCAAAGGTGCTTCTGTGGGTTACAGCCATAAATTTGCTGCTGATTTCTGAGGGGTCAAGGCTTATCAATTCATTCATAAGTCATTTATTTGCTAAAGGTAGTTCAACTCTTGGGGAGTTGAGACCCATCCATTAGAATTGAAACATGAAACTTTTAATCGTTGCCGGTGAAGCTTCCGGAGACACACACGGGGCTTCGCTGATTCAAGGCTTGAAACAACACCATCCCGACATGGATATCTATGGCATCGGAGGCCCCAAGATGCTCAGAGCGGGACTCCGACCTTATTACACCCTTGAGGTGTTACAGGTAAACGGTTTTATTGAAGTTCTCCGTCATCTGCCTCGACTCTACCGGGTGTTCTATCGGTTGTGCGCCTCAATGGATCAGGAGAAACCCGACGCGGTGTTATTGGTCGATTATCCAGGCTTCAATCTCAAGCTGGCGATACGGGCCAAACGTCGCGACATTCCCGTTATTTTTTTCAACAGTCCTCAAATCTGGGCCTGGAGGAAAAAACGGCTTCAAACCATCGTTCGCGTTGTTGACCTCATGATTGTCCTTCTGCCCTTTGAGGAAGCGATCTACCAGGAAGCCGGAGTGAATGTCCGTTTTGTGGGACATCCCCTGCTGGATGAACAAGTTTCCGAGTCCCGGTTACAGCAATTTAAAAAAGACTTTCAACTCGAACACGCCTCACCTATCATCACCATCGCTCCAGGAAGCCGCCCTAGCGAAATCGAACGGCATCTTCCCGTAGTAATGCAAACTCTGTCCCTTCTTGGTCAAAAATATCAAAATGCCAAGTTTCTGGTGCCTGTCGCGGAAACGTTGAATGTTGAAAAAATCCGTGCGGAATTAGGACCAATCGGGGCACCCGTACAACTGGTACAACACCAATTTTTAGAGTGTTTGCACGCTGCGGATGTTGCCATTGTTTCGTCAGGAACCGCAACCTTACAAACGGGTTTGTCCTTGACACCGTTTGTCATTATATACCGGGTATCCTCACTGAGTTTTTGGATTGCCAAGAAATTAGCACAAATCTCTTATCTGGGATTGGTCAATATTCTTGCGGATCGTTTGATTATTCCTGAATTGCTTCAAAAAGAGATGACCCCTGCCAGGATTGTCGAGGAAGTGGCGCATATTTTGAGTGATTCCTCTTATCGTGATACGATGGTAGCCAATTTAAAAACAATCCGCGTGAAATTGGGAGAGTCTGGAGCCTACGGAAAAGCTGTGCTTCATATCAACACCTTTTTAAAACGCATCGACTCTGGAAAGAAAGAAGGATTCCATGAATGATCAAAACATGACGCACCCACAAACCCTGGTCGCCTCAGCGCTATCAAACGCACCCGCATACCGCACGACGGTCCGTGATATTTTTGAGGGACAGATGGGTATTGATGAGGCCCTTATGAAAAAAGTGTTGTCGGAAGGACTGAGCCGAGGAGGCGATTACGCGGATCTCTACTTTGAATATACCTTTCATAATTCCGTAGTCATGGAAGAACGAATCATCAAAAGTTCCTCAATCGCGGTGATTACCGGAGTGGGGATTCGTGTGATAAAAGGGGATCAAACCGGTTATGCTTATAGCGAAGATCTGGATCTTGCCCCCATGCTTCACGCGGCTCGTTCTGCCGCGGCGATTGCCGCTCACGGAAGTGTGGCCTTAACCGAAGGCTTTCGTTTCAACGAAAAAATACCGGCCAACTATTACAACGTAGTGCACACGATCACCGATATGGAGCTCCCGCCCAAAATCGCGATCATTCAACAGGCGGAAAAAATCGCCTATGAACAGGATGATCGGATTGTTAAGGTTACGGTTTCCATGGTGGATACGTTTCGCTATCTACAGATTGCAACCTCCGAAGGGCACCTGCTTAGAGACGCGCGGCCGATGTTTCGGATGAATATTTTCTGCGTTGCTCAAGAAGACAGCAACCTGCAAACAGGCTCCGCCGGAGCGGGCGGACGAGTTGGCGCCGAGTTTTTAAGTCAAAGGGATCATGCCACGGAACTTGCCAACAAAGCAGCGTCTCAAGCACTTTTGATGCTCTCCGCAAAGCAGGCCCCCTCGGGGATGATGCCTGTGATTCTCGGTCCGGCGCAATCGGGGATTCTCTTGCATGAAGCCGTTGGCCATCCGTTAGAAGCCGATTTTAACCGTAAAGGCACTTCGGCCTACAGCGGACGGTTAGGAGAAAAAGTGGCCTCGGACTTGTGTTCTATCTATGACACGGGAACCATTGAATATGATCGCGGTTCCCTCAATTTTGATGATGAGGGGAATTTTCCACAAACCAATTTATTGATCGAGAAGGGGATTTTAAGGGGCTACATGAATGACCGCATCAGCGCTCACTATTATAACACCCCTTATACGGGTAACGGGCGACGGGAATCGTATGCGCACTATCCCATGCCTCGCATGACCACTACTTATTTGGCAAATGGAGAATCCTCGCCTGAGGACATCATCAAGTCGGTCAAAAAAGGCATCTATTGTGAGTCGTTCAACGGGGGACAAGTTGATATTTCAAACGGTGATTTTGTGTTTGTTCCAACAATCGCTTATAGGGTTGAGGAGGGAAAACTGACCTATCCCATCAAAAATTTCACTTTGATCGGTAATGGCCCTGACGCCATGTCCAAAGTAACTATGGTTGGAAATGACTTTGCCTTCAGCGAAGGTATTTGGACGTGCGGTAAAGATGGTCAAAGTGTTCCGGTGGGCGTTGGTTTACCAACTGTCTTGGTATCTGAATTGACTGTAGGAGGAATGTGATTGATTTATATAAGCAATTGACTCGAGACGTGATCCAATACGCAAAAAAATGCGGTGCTGACACCGTTACCGTTTCTGTGGGCAGAGCGACAACCTTTCAGGTAGAAGTGCGCGAGGGACAAATTGATTTGCTGAAGGAGTCCGGTTCCTCAGGGATTCATATCAGCTTATCCAAAGAGCATAAACGATCTTCCGTTTCTTCAAATGACTTGCGGTTGGAAACCTTAAAACCCTTGATCAAATCCACCATCCAAACGCTCCCTTACATGGGAGAGGATCCCTTTTATACCCTGCCAGACCCGTCTTTGCAAGGACGTGCCGAAGGGGATCTGAAGTTTGAAGACCCTCAGTACAGTCAATTTACCACTGAGGAAAAAGTCCAGATGAGCAAGGCGTTGGAACAAGAAGTCTTGGCGCGAGACCCCAAACTCAAATCCGAACAAGCCTATTATTCGGACACCTTGTCACACTCGGTTTATGCCGATAGTAACGGATTTATCGATGGCATCACCAAAACGCTTTACAGTCTGGGGGTGACCGCGTTTGCGGAAGATCAAGATTCCAATGGTTTGAATTCCGCACGAAAACAAACCGATGGCTGGTATAGCTGCACCCGGTTTTATCATCAGTTGGAACCGCTTGAACATATCGCGGAAAAAACCTGCGAACGGGTTCTGCGTAAACTTGGCGCGGTAAAACCCAAAAGTCAGGAACTTGCGGTAGTCTTCAGTCCAGAAATGGCTCGGAGTTTTTTAGGCAGCTTATCCTCCGCGATGATGGGAGACAATATTTTTAGAAAAAATTCTTTCCTCGTGGATCGCCTGGGAACAACGATTGCCACCAAAGCGGTTCAATTGCAGGATGAGCCCCTACTGGCTGAACGCTTGGGAAGTCGATACTATGATGGAGAAGGGGTAAGGGCAAAACCACTGACCCTGTTGGAAGAGGGTATTTTGCAAAATTACATGCTTTCAACCTACTCCGCGAACAAACTGGGCATGACCACCACAGGACACTCCAACGGGACGTCCAACCTGGTCCTGATTCCAGGAAATTATTCAGAAGAGGAGTTGATTGCCAGCACTCCTGAGGGGCTATATCTAACCTTCATGTCAGGACAGGGAGCCAATATTACCACAGGTGATTACTCCCGCGGAGCTCAGGGACTGATGATTCGTGACGGCAAACTCGCTGAGTCAGTGCAGGAGTTCACCATCGCCAGTACTTATTTGAATATTCTCAACAATATTCACATGATTGCAAAGGACATTGATTTACGAAGCTCCATCCTGTCACCAGCATTTAAAGTTGAAAAAATGGCTATCAGCGGTTCCTGACCCAAAAATCAGATACGCTGGCTTATCAATTGAACCACTGATTCTTGAGAGTGTCTGAATAACGAGGAACGGAATTTATCTAACGGGAGTCCTTGCTTATGGAGGTCCTGGGCACTGGTTTTCAATGCTTGCAGGTACATGCTGACGTCGAAACTGGAAACGTTTTTATTCAACAACTGCTCCGTTCCCTCATACATGGCAACCATCATGGTTTGGTGCTCATGGGAGCCTAAAATATTTTGTAAGGGTTGAGTTTCATACTCAAACCCTGTGCGGATTTCACGGATTTGATTGAAGGTCAAAGCAGGCTTGCTATCGAACATCGTTCGTCCTGTACTTCGACCCATACTGTCCGTACTTTTTGCGGAAACCAAATTGATATCCATAATCTCATCCTTTGATAAAAGTTCGGCCAAGCTGTTCAAAGTTTGACCACGGAGGCAGAAAAATACCCATGCCGTTTGCGGTATGGATTTTTGGGCTGGGAGCGCAGGCGTCCCGCCTGCTTTTGCGGGCAGGATGCCCGCATTCCCGGGAAAGACTTGTCTTAAAGTCTATAAATCCTGTTCCAATCAAGAAATGCAAATTTTGTGAAAATTTGTTTTAATGCAAGGGAAGCGTGTGAAGATTCTCATTATTCGTTTCAGCTCGATTGGTGATCTGGTCCTGACAACTCCCATCTACCGGGAATTGAAGCGTCTTTATCCCCAGAGTCATGTCACCTTATTGACCTCCAAAGGTTTTGGGGAAATTCTGTCCAACAATCCGCACCTTGATGAGACTATTTTGCACCCTCGTCAAGAAACCTGGAAAGAACTGCGACAACTCATTCAGCGTTTGAAACAAGAGTCCTTCAGTGTGATCTATGATGCCCATCGCTCCTTAAGAAGTCGCTGGATTGTGTGGAATCTCTGTTCTTTTGGCCTGAAACGGGGAGTTCAAGTTTGGAGTATCAATAAACGAAGCTGGCAAAGGGAACTCTTGGTCCGATGGAAAATTAACTTTCTCAAAAATGGCTTGTCTCAGCGGGAACATCTGTTAGAACCGTTGCAAAGACAAACGTCTGTCCCGCTACAGGCGCATACAGAACTGTTTCCTTCACTGCAAGCTCAGACTCGCGTTCAACAATTGCTAAAAACGCTCAAGCTGGTTCCAAAACGGTATATTTGTATCGGACCGTCTGCTTCCTTCCCTCTCAAAGCCTGGCCTTTTGACTATTTTAAACAGTTGATTCAATGGTTATTATCGCAACACTGGGAAGTTATTTTAGTGGGGGGGGCTGCGGAAATTGAATCCCAATTTTTAGCCCAACATTTCGAAGGCAGGGTCCATAACCTTGCGGGAGAACTTTCTTTATTGGAATCCGCTGAACTCTTAAAACACGCGTTTCTCGCGATCTGTAACGATACCTCAATTGGACACATAGCCGAAGCCATGCGAACGCCCGCTTTTGTTTTCTTTGGTCCAACAGCCAGAGAGCTGGGGTTTGCTCCTTTTTTGAAAAACAGTCTGCTGTTTGAAACCCCTCTGCCTTGCCGACCCTGCTCCAGAACAGGCCAAGGTGAGTGTCAAATAACCCCTCCGCATCAATGCTTAACGTCGATCTTACCAGAAAAAGTCTTTCCTTGTGTGGAAGCCCTGCAACAAAAAAACTAGGAAAAATTCTTTACTTTCCCAAACATCACTTCCTGAATCACATCGAGAAGATTTTCCGTACTGAAAGGCTTTAAAAGCAGCTTGCGAATTCCGAGCTCCGCGGTTCTTTCTTTTGTCAAGATCTCACTGTAACCTGTCATGATGATGATCGGAATTTCAGAACGAAGTTTGAGCAACTCCTCACTCAATTGATGTCCTAACATTTCAGACATGATTTGATCCGTCAAAACAAGATCATATTGATCAGGATTGTTCTGGAAATTGATCAATGCGTCTTTTCCATTATTGAAGAGGGTCACCTGATATCCTTCCAATTCTAAAATAGAGGAATAACAGCGAGCTAAATAGGCTTCATCCTCAACCAACAAGATCTTTAATTTTATGGACTCAGGAATCGCCTTTGGCAAAATTTCCAATTTTTTCTCTTCCTGAGGTGCCACAGCCGGTTCCCCGTAAACCGGGAAATATAATTTGAACGTCGTCCCTTCACCGGGGCGACTTTCTGCCACGATTTTGCCGTGATGATGGAGAACGAGGTTATACACGATGTAAAGCCCCAGCCCTGTGCCGTCTTGAGAGGGACCCAAATCGGTGCCTCCGAGCCCTTTAGTTGTATAAAATGGGTCAAACACGTGCTCCAGCGTCTCTTTGTCCATGCCATGTCCCGTATCCTCGATGGTCAGTCTCAGATAATCGCCAGGTATCAGGCCTATCGTCCCATCGGTTTGATTTCCCTTTAGGGTGAGCGAGTTCAGGCTGACTTTGATCATTCCGCCAGTCGGCATGGCCTCTTTAGCGTTCACACACAGGCTTATGATCATTACATACAACTGAGATTCATTGCCCCTGATCCTGATATCATGAGCAGCCTCCAATTCCATATGCACTTTAACATTTTCAGGTAAGACCGTTGTTGCCATTTTTAAGGCTTGATCTACAACATGAGACAACAAGACGGGTTTCAATTGTTTGTCTTGATGACTTGCTAAATCCCGTAACTGAAGCACCACCTTTTTTGCGCGATTTGACGCATGAATGATGCGGTTAACATAGTCCTTCTCCACAGGAGTTTCTTTCACGCAGGGCTGGAGTAATTGAGCATACCCCATGATGATCGCGAGGATGTTATTGAAATCGTGAGCGATACCGCCTGCCAACACGCCAATAGATTTCATTCTTTCCGCTTTCCGTAATTGCGCATGTAACTGATTACGCTCCGTTATGTCGCGGATAATGCTTGTAAAAACAGTCTTTTGTCCCAGTGTTATTTCACCAAAGGAGATGTCCAGGGGAACCTTATGTCCTCTTTTATGCAAGCCTTCAAGCTCTGTGGACTTCCAGGAAATATGTTTCTGTTTCGTTTCTGTATAACGCGAAATAGCATTCAAATGCGCCTCTCGCATTTCTTCAGGCATGAGCAGAGTGATTTTTTGCCCCAATAATTCCGGTAGGGAATACCCAAATATTTTTTCCACAGCTTTATTCGCGAATAAAATCGTACTTTCAGCGTCAATTGTGATGATGGCGTCGGTGGCTGTTTCCGTAATCATGCGGTAATTCGCTTCACTTTCCTTGAGTCTGTCAATGTAGGATTGAATTTTGAGTGCTGAGCGAACTCGAGCTTTGAGAGCCACTTCATTTACAGGTTTACTGATAAAGTCCACGGCTCCCAATTCCAAACATCTTTCCAGAACCTCATCGCTATCGCCCGAAGTCATCATAATCACAGGAATTGTACGAAAAGCCGGATGTGCTTTGAGTTGTCCCAGCAGGCGGATCCCATCATTCTCCGGCATGCTGATATCCATCAGGATGAGGTCGGCCTTCATACTTTCCAGCATCTGAAATAAAAACCTGGATTCCGAGAGATATTCAAGATCATACCCCATAGATTCCAGGTAAAAGGCGATTTGAGTCAGAAAAGTGCTATCATCATCAACAACGATTAAGCTAGTCATGAACGACCTCCTGTATTAATTGTGGAATTTCTTTAGAGTTTCTTGTGACTGACGCTTCCTGAATCTGGTCGAGCAGTTCAAGGTAAGGCGAATCATAATAACTACAAAGGTTCTTCATTTTCTTAATTTGATCTGTGATATGTTTGGCATAAAAGTGAGGAATCTCAGACAGCACTTTAAACTCCTCCAGCAGTTGGCGGTGGGTATCGAGAACCCCTTGAATAAGCGCATAGGATTTTTCCAGGTTCAGGGCACTATTAAGCTCAATCTCAAGTTGTTCCAAGAGCGCATGATAGGTGCTCCGATATCCCTGGCACAGCTTTTTCAGCATGAGGATCGTTTCTGAAAATTTTTCCTTTACATCAGGTGTCCGTGTTACCAGACCTTCGAAATGCTGAAGCATTTGCTTTCGGAGGTCCTGGGGCAGTAAAGGTTGAGTTTTAGGGGCATGAATGGTGAGATGTTTGTTTAAGATGGATAAAAGTTGATAAACTTCAAAAGGTTTGGTTAAATAATCGGAGACACCCGCCTCAAAGGCTTTTTGCTGCTGTTCCTGGAAAGCATCGGCAGAAAGAGCAATAATGGGAATATCTTGACATTCCGGGATTTTTTTAATGGACCGGGTCGTCTCCACACCGGACATTCCAGACATACAAATATCCATCAAAATCAAATCAGGTTTCAGGTTTATGGCTTTTTCTATCCCTTCTGGCCCCTCATCCGCAAATATGACTTCAATGCCCAGTTCTCTAAACAAGACATGCATCATCTCTTGGTTTTCCAAGGTGTCTTCAATCACCAATATGCGACGTTTCTGCGTAGCGTAATAATGTTTCCAGTTGAAATCCTGAGCGTTTTTCGCATTGGCTTTAACCTCAAGCAGCGGAAGTTTGACTATAAAGGTTGAGCCTTCGCCCAAGGTACTTTGAACTTCAAGCTGCCCTCCCATCAACTCCGTCATCTTCTTCGCAATCGATAACCCCAATCCTGTTCCTCCATAACGACGAACGATGGAGGGATCCGCCTGATCAAAAGGCATAAAAATAACTTCGAGATTTTCCGGAGCAATCCCAATGCCCTGGTCCCTAATCTGAAAAATCATCTCATGTTCACTCCTGCCCACTTGCAAAACCACTTTTTTGTGTGCTGGTGTGAATTTAAGCGCATTTCCAACCAGGTTCATCAAGATCTGGTTAATTTTGGTTCGATCCGAAAGGACATTGGATAAACCGGGGGATATTTCATAGCTAAAAGGGATCTGCTTGCTTAACGCCAAGGCCCGGTTGATGTGGTAAATCCCCTGGACCAACAATTCGATGTTGATCTCTTCCTGATTGACTTCAATCTTGCCGGCTTCTATTTTGGATAAATCAAGCACATTGTTGATCAACTCGGTCAGGTTTTTTCCGCTTCTTTGAATGGTTTTAAGGTATTGGATAAATTCTCCAGGGAGTTTCAACTCCTCAGCTTGTTGACTGAGGATCTGACTGAACCCCACAATGGAATTCAACGGAGTGCGGATTTCATGGCTCATATTGGCTAAAAACTGACTTTTTGCCTCGTTGGCCCGTTCTGCTTGTTCTTTTGCGATACGGAGTTGTTGTTCCATTTGTCGCCGTTTACTTACGTCATTAAAGATCACCGCCATTTTCCCGGGTGAAGTTTGAAAAGCGTAAATATCAAAGGTGCCTTGGATCTGATCGTCCTGATACTCAAGCAACTCTTTGGTCCAAGGGATCCCTTCTGCTGCCGCAAGCCTGTACTTTTGGGGAATTTCGGTTTCTCTAAGAGTGGGAAAGGCCTCCTCAAGTGTTTTCCCCATAAATTGATCATGATTCACCCCAAAAAGCTTATTTGCGCCAGAATTATAGCCTGCGAAAACAAGTCGTTGCTCATGGAGTTCATACATGTGAATTCCCATAGGGGTGGCGTCGACAAAGTTTAAGATCTCTGTTTTCATAAGTCTCAATTTGTTGACAAGGGAGTCAAACGCGTTCTGGAGAATAGTCAGTTCACCGTTCGAAAAGCGACTCACAATTGTGGTTTCTACGGGGTTTTCGGGATCTAAATTTTCTATGGCACCCGACAATTGAGCCAGGGGTTTCGATAAAAAGGCACGGATGGCTATAAAAAAAATGATCCATAACGCAAAGGATTTGACAACAGCACCGCCAAGAATCAGTAAAAATCCAGAAAGATCCCTTTGGAAGATAATTTCATTACTGGAATAGAGGGTTATTGTACCCAGAGGGGCGAGATTCTGCGCTTTGTCTGCGGGCATAAGAGGAAACTCATACCCAAATAAACCTGAAACAGGGTTGTTGGCGTTGGAATAAATATCAAGAGGCCCCTCAACTCCCGGGACCGTCCGCTGACCCCGCTGATCGAACGTTTTGCCAACAGTAAACAGAACCTCCCCATCCGGATTGGAGACTTTTGAGCCGACAACCGCAGGTATATTCTGGAGGCTTTTCAAAAAATCTCTCAACAGGGTATCGTCGTGAGACTTGAGGGCTTGAGCCATTTCAGGAAGAATTGTTTTGGAAAGTTGATGAAGTTCCTGGAGAAGGTCCTCTTTGACATGACAATACTCGACCGTTAACTGAATCATCGTGATGATCAGAGTAACCAAACAATAAATTCCAAAGATAACTTTGTAAAGTTTTGAAGCAAGAGTGTGCTTGCCTGCCAAATGAAATGCAAACATATTTCCCCCAAAATCATTGCTTACAACATCGTTAAACGGGTAGAGTCAAACGGAACACTAACAAAAGGGGCATACGAAAAGAACTGTTATTGATGAACTGAGTGTCATTTTCTCAATTTCATGGTGATATTCCACCTAAATTTTTCTGAATTCTATACCCTGAACGGTAACGCCACAAGTTAATATGTTGTCAAATATTTTTCGAGCTGTGCAGGTGGTTTGAAAATTAACCACGAAAAACACGAAAAACACGAAATAAATGATTTTTTAATAAATGAATTCCTCCGTGAAACCCTATTTTGCAGGTTTTATTTCGTGTTTTTCGTGTTTTTCGTGGTTAAAAAAAGGGCTACCGGTCTAAAGTG